>NZ_JBMDXJ010000131.1:0-7100 GCF_048594945.1 Pseudactinotalea sp.
GCATGACGCGTCCCCGAATCGCACCAGTCAGACCACCGGGCTCCCGGACGTGTCCGCGATGACCTGGGCGCAACTGCAGACGTACCAGAACACGCTGAACAGTGCAGGGACGCCGCGACCGTACTACCGGCTCGTGGACTTCCTGGATGCGTTCACCCCGACCCACGTTGTTGTCGTCGACAACAAGACCAACACCGCGCAATCCACGTTCCTCGACCTGCTTGACGCTCACGGTGGGAACACGAAGATCGTCGTCAAGGCGTACGGTGTCGGGACCGGTGGCGGGGTCGCGTCCGCAGCTGCGGCACGCGGATACCGCACGTGGGGGTACTTCTACGAGAGTGACCTCCCGAACATCCCCACAGCCCAAACCGGATGGTCCATCCTCGGGATGGAGTACACCGCGTCAGCGTCCACATGGTCTCAGATGCTCACCTACGGGAAACCGGTCGTCTCCCACATCATCCAATCCCAGGCGAACTACGACACTGCGGCAGCCAAGGGCGCCCGCATGGCGCAGGTCGCGAACGTCGCATCCGTCACCGCGGTGGGAGCATCCTCCATCGGCGCCGTTGGTCGTCTCACGCTATCCGGCACAGCGACCAGGGGCATTGAGGTGCGCCGATCCGCCGGGGGATTCCTGCAAGTTTCCGGTAGCGGGTTCCGCACCGTTCGCGTAGATCGGGTCGCCGATGGGGCACTCGCGGTGTCCGGCTCAGGCGACCGAACGCTCGGCGTGTCTCGCACCGCCGTTGGCGCGCTCACTGTTGACGGGTCCGCTGCGGTCAGCACGGGAATCACCAGATCCGCCACCGGCATCCTCACGCTCCACGGCCAGGGGGAGGTCAGCTCGGAGGCTGTATCCCGATCCGCGACGGGCTACCTGACCCTCGCGGGTGTGGCTGCCGCGACAGTCGCTGTCGTGCGTTCGGCGGTCGGTGTTCTTGTCCTCACGGGGACAGGGGCCATCGTTCGCCCCTCCCCAGAGGTGCCCGAAGTGCTCACACTCACCGCTATACCTGTCGCGCACACCCTCACACCCGAAATCACCCGCCGCACCTTGGAGGACGCATGATCGTGAAGCACGGCGACACCCACGAGGTGTCATGGCGAGCGAACATGGACCTCACCGGCGCGACTGTGCGTCTCATCGCCCGTGACCGTGGCCGTGATCCTGAGGTTCTCGGCTGCGACATCACAGACGCAGAAGAGGGGACCGTGACGCACACCCTCACCGGGACGCTCCCGACCGGCTCGTACCGGATCGAACTTGAGGTCACGATCAACGGTGAGATCATCACCTTCCCCAACGACGCCTACGCGTTACTGACCGTCCTCCCGGACCTCGACTGAGAAGACCCCCACCTAGCCTTCGGCCGGGTGGGGGTCTTTCGTCGTTCTCAGGGCGGTTACACGGTCCGCACGGAGAGCAACTGCCACCCGTCAGGAACCTTTGCCCTCATCGCGTCCATGTCGTCGGCCTCGATCTCACGCAACCCAGACCGAGACTGGAACGTCCCCTTAGTGCGAATCAGCGCCGCACCCTTGATCATCTCAGCCGGCGCGGACACGAGCTCGAACCCGTCAGGACGGTGCGCTTCCAGCTTCGCCTGCACGGCCTCGAGCGATTCGCCTTCGACTTCGGCTGTGACTTCCTCGCGGGGGCGGATCATTCCGATGAGCATGCCCACCAGCCTATGGGTCAGAGTCCGGTGCCGTAGGGGCCGTTGAACCCGGTCGTCGAGTGCGTGCCTGCACGCCGTCGCTTGCCGCCCTCTTCGATCGCGTCGGCCGTGTCGAGCGGGAGGGCACGGAGCGCGTCACACAGGATCCGGTTTTCGGGGATGCTGTAGAAGCCGACCCAGAGCCCAACCTCAGTGGTCAGGATGTCGAGACGGTCGCCGGCGGCCATGTAGAGCTCGTCGATGACCGGGGTGGGGTCTCGCGTGTACTGGTTGCGGGACATGATGGTGCTGAGCTTGATGCTCAGGGCGACGTCGGGGTGGAGTCCTTCGCGGGGCATGGCGGCGACTGTATGCCCCAGCACCGACACCCGGAGGAGAAGGAGAACCCTGCCGCCTTCATTCGCGGAAGATGCTAGGTCCGTTGAACTCTGACGGCAGCGGACCGCTGATCACAGGTTCGAAGTGGTGGCAGGTGGGGCAATCCCAGCCGCCGTCAACGTCGCGCATGACCGTGTTGTCGGTTGGGCAGCGTGGTTGGAGCCCGGCATCCACGCTGCTCAGCCAGTCATTCACGGGGCTTCCGTCCCGCGCCCGCGCCCTTGCCTGGTCGTGACGCGTTCCAGGTGTCGATGGTGGCGGGTAGCCATCCCCTGGTCGTGCTGATCATGGCGTCGGGTTCGGGCAGCTTGTACCGGGAGAGCGTGTCAGGCTTCACCCCGATGCGGGCCGCCACTTCAGTCCGAGACAGATACGTCTCCATCGGACACCTCCCATTCGCTCGCGGGCCGGCGTCGAAGCACGACGGAGCCGGGCCATATGCTCTGTCTTGCCTCTAAGTCACTCCCGTACGTGTCCTCCGAGATGTACGAGATGCGCCTGTCGATGACTCCGACCGTGTACTCCCATTCGGTCTCTTCTGTCGGAGTGTTGGCCTCCACTTTCGTGCGGATGATGGATACAACGGTGAGTCCGGCTGCAATGACTGCGAGCAGCCCAGGCCAGAAGTTGCTGGTCGCGAACGACCATGTCGCGGATGCGAGGGCGAAGACCCCGGCCGCGTATTTGAGTGTGTTGTTCATGATGATCCATGGATACTGGAAGGTGGGGATCGGAGCTACTTGGTCTAGTTCCGATCCCCGTCTCTCACTTCTTCTTGCGTCTTCGTTTCCTCTTTCGCTTTCTGTCGGTCAGTGCCGCGATTGCGAGGATGAGGGCTGCGAGTCCGGTGAAGAAGGTTCCGAGGGCTTCCAGCAGGTGATCCATGTGTCACCTCCTCTCTCTGTGTTGTTGTACCTCAATCATACACGGTAAACGTGTATGGCGCTAGGGGTGATGTCCGAACCCCAGCGCACACTGTGCTCATGCACCCAGTAACACTCCTCGACTTCGAGCACCACCACCCCCACCCGGGCCCCGCGAAGAACGCTGCCATCCGGGCAGAGCTCGGCATCACCGAGATCCGCTACTACGTCCTCCTCGGCAGGGCCGCACGCTCACCCCAAGGGATAGCGGCCGACCCCATCACCGCACGACTCGTCAGAGAACGGATGGATCGCGAGGCGGCTTCGCGACGTAGGAGGACAGCGGCGTGACCGTTCGCAGGAAAGATGGGCGAGAACTCGTCACCAAGTACCCGGTGCGACCAGAGGACTACATCGAGGTCCACTCTGGCCCGATCCCGGGCGATGTCACATGCGCCTACCGAAGCAAAGAGCCGGCTTATGAAGCATGGATGGACGATATCTGAGATATCGGATACACCAGCGGATACACTGAGCGGATCGGCTCGCCGGGACGAAAAACCGCCTCCCCAGTAGAAGCCTAGGGAGGCGGCAGTGGCTCCGACGGGCGTCGATCCCGTGACCTCACGATTTTCAGTTGTGAGGAACATGTCGATATCGACTTGATTTCTGCTGAAAATAGTTGCTAACCTGTCCTCAGCGGCGGTCAACAACCGTTGTCCGCCGGTAGCGATGGAGACACCATCGGGTACACCTGCCTTGGCCGGAAGGGAATAGCTGTGACGTACGTCGTAAGCGTGAGAAGAAGCCATGCGGACAACGGAGTCCGCGACGCGTAAGCGAAGTCTCAAATGAAAGAAGGTGCGCGATGCGCGGTAAGGGTGAGGGGTCCGTTTTCAAGGACCAGCGCACCGGGCTGTGGACGGGCGTCATTGAGCTCCCATCACTCAATGGCGCGCGCAGGCGGAAGAAGATCCGACGCAAGAGCAAGAAGGATCTCCTCGCCGCGATGGCTGCTGCCAAGGCCGAGCTGCAGCGGCTCGGTGACCTGCCCACGGTCAACCAGACTGTCGCGCAGTGGTTCGGCTACTGGCTGAAACAAGTGGCCAAGGAAGTCCGACCCAACACGTTCGACGGGTACAAGAGGACCGTCGAGAACCACATCGTCCCCACCATCGGGACAGTGAAGCTCGACAAGCTCACCGCCGTGCACATCCGGCGCGTCCATGATGCGGTCCTCGCCAAGGGGCTGTCGTCGACCACCGCTCTGCTCGCGCACCGCACAATGTCGGTCTCCTTCAAGATGGCAGTCCGAGAAGGACGGATCGGTCGCAACCCCGCCGCCCTCGTGAGCGCCCCGCGGAAGGCCGCTGTCGCCCTCGAGCCCCTGAACCTGCAAGAGGCTCTGCAGTTCTTGTCGCACGCATCGCGTGACGATGAGATGGGCGCACGCTGGGCAACCTCTCTGCTCACTGGCGCCCGTCGCGGCGAAGTCATCGGACTCGAACTCGACCGAGTCGGGGACGTCCTGGATCTCTCGTGGCAGCTGCTCCGGCTCAAGAAGACGGACACCGATGGTAAGCCCGACGTGCCCACAGACTACGAGTATCGACACCTCACAGGTGGGCTCTACCTGACCCGCCCCAAGTCGTCGAAGTCGTGGCGCATCATCCCTCTCATCGACCCGCTGAAGTCCATCCTCGAGCAGCACATCGAACGCTCGCCGGAGAACCCCTGGGGTCTGGTCTTCACGAAGAACGGACGTCCCATCGGACCCGACGCCGACACCAAAGCATGGCGCAAGGCGATCCAGGCAGCGGGAATCGAGAAGAACGCCCGCCTCCACGACGCGCGCCACACGGCCGTCGACCTCCTGTACGCGGCCGGCGTCCCCGAGGATCTCATTCAGGAGATCGTCGGTCACTCCGACCGTGCCACCACTCAGGGGTACAAGTCTCTGAGGAATAGGGAGCGCCTCACCGCAGCGATGGTCCAGTTCTCAGCTCTGTTCACGCCGCCCGAGACAGAACATACGCGCGAAATAGCGTCGTAGTCACGTCGAGCTCGGTGACGATGCGCCGCTCGTCCTCACACCACCGATATAGGTCGGCCAGTTCCTCCGGGTCAATCAGATTCCGGGCCGCGAACCGGTCGGCCTGTACTTCGTACTTCGGGCGATCATCGGGATGCAGGAGGACAGCATGACCGAGTTCATGCGCCAGGGCGAGGCGCTGATCGCGAACACGTAGGCGATCGCTGATGATGATCTCCCCGTACTCCCGGAAGTACAGGCCATTCGCAGTGCGGAGGCGTCTGACGAATACCGGGATGCCGAGTTGATCAGCATGCTCCCACGGGTCGTATGCGCGGCCTCTAGGTGTCTTGGGGCTGGTCGTGTCCAAGCTCGTCATCGGTGTTGGCTGCGCCTTCGTCCTTGAATGCATCCAACTCCTCCTCTGTCATCTCAGATGGCCGCTTCTTGCGATGTTCCGCCATGCTAGCTACCCCCGCAGACACCAAGCGCTTCTGTTCTTCGATCTCCTCAAGCGCCTCAGTCAGGATTTTCGTGGGGGAGACGCCGATCGCCTGCGAGATGACGACCAGATCAGTGGCGGTGATGGGAGCGCGGCCGCGTAGCTTCTTCTGAAGCGTCCAGATCGACATATGAGCGCGATCCGCGATCTCTTCCTGCGTCAGCCGCTTACTCGCATACGCCCCTGTCAGCTTGTCGGATACGGCGCGACTGATGTCGGTTACTTGTTCGGCCATGATAGCCAGCCTATGCCAGGTATCTGGCGAAATCGACAAGAAAGTTGCTCCCAGCGGTTGACACCTGGCGTTACCGCCATATAGCCTGGCGTTATGACCAACAACCTGGCGAAAGCGACAGTCGCGAGAAGAGTGAACCTCGCGATTCGCGAGGCAGGCTTTGACATTCACAGCGTCGCACAAGCCGCCGACATCACCGACTCAGAGATGGAAGACCGCCTCGCAGGGCGTACCGACTTCCTTCTCCATGAGCTGGTGCGTGTCGGCGGCTTTCTGCGTACCCCGCTGTCTCGATTCTTGGAGGAGGCCGCGTGATGGAAGCGCAACTCGACAAGCTCAGCTATTCGGTTCAGAATCTCGCCATCGCGGTTGACCTCTCCGTCGACTCGATCCAGAAGGCGATCAAGAACGGAGATCTGGTTGCCAACTACTACGGCACCAAGCCGCTCATCACCCGCGATGAGGCTCGTAGATGGATCGACTCTCTCCCCACTGAAAAGCCGGAGCGTGTGGCATGAGCGCCCTCAGCTTGAGCGCACAGCTCGATGATCTCAAGATCATCACGCTCACTGACGGCGAGATGTGGTCCGCACGTGACCTCATGCCGTTCGCTGGCTATGAACGCTGGGAGAACTGGTCGAGGGCGATCAACCGGGCCATTGCTTCGGTGAACGCGTCAGGTCTGGACGCCTCAGACCATTTTCGTGGGGTCACGAAAATGGTCCAGACAGGGTCTGGTGCACGTCGCGAGATCGAGGATGTGCAGCTCACCAGATACGCCTGCTACATCCTGTTTCAGAACGCGGACGGGTCGAAGCCGGAGATCGCGGCGTTGCAGCAGTACTTCGCGGTCCAGACGCGGAAGCAGGAACTGTCTGCTCCGATCTCGGATGACGAGATCGTTGCGCGGGCGTTGCAGATCACGTCGAACCGGGTGAAGGAACTCGAAGCGAAGGTTGCTGAGGATGCACCCAAGGTCGAGTACGTCGAGCAGTTCGTTGACCGTGACGACGTGGCCACGTTCCGCGCCGCAGCATCCGAGCTCGGCGTGAAGGAGAACGACCTTAGGGAACGTCTCATCACTGCCGGGTGGGTGTACCGGCACAAGATCGGCCGGCGCTGGTCCGAGTCGCAGAACCGGATGGTCGACGAGGTCGAGTACCGGGCAGCCGCAGCACACGGCGAGAAGTTCGCCCTTCGACCGCAGCACAACGCGCCACGCCACCACAACGGCCAGGTGCGGCAGACGCTCTACATCCGCCAGAACGCGCTCCCTTCGATCAGGAAGTTCCTCGCTCGACACCTCGAGGCGGTGTCCTGATGATGGACGAGCTCCCTCCCTGGTTCTGGATCCCCGCAGTGATCATCGCCTGGGTGCTGTTCCTGGTCGTCGAGTACCGGGCAG
>NZ_JBMDXJ010000132.1:0-14727 GCF_048594945.1 Pseudactinotalea sp.
CAGCACGAGCACGCCGTCACAGCCGCCGCGCCCGCCGAGAGCACGAGGCGCAGCCGGGAAGTTCCGCCCGAGTTCGCATCTCCGGCCGTGTCCCGACAGGGCGCGCCCGCGCTGGCGATGTGAGCCGACGATGACCGACGAGAAAAACCCTCCCGAGCCGCCCGAGGCCGTGCCTCCCGGCGACGATCCGGCAGACGGCTTCGGAGAGCCACTACTGCCCGAACCGCCCCACCCGATCAACTGGAACCTGCTCACGGCGGACGAGGCCGAGGCAGAGTGGCTGGAGCTCAACAAGTGGACCGACTGGCTGCGCCGTACCTACGGGCTTCCGGCCTCGGTGCTGCCCCCGTTCTGGCATCGTCACCCTGAGCTCGTGTGGGAGCTCAGCGCCCTGCACCTGCATTGGCTCGCGGCCTACGACCCCGAGCAGAACGCCTCGGCACCGCTGGGGTGGCACCGCGACTTCGCGGACGCCCGACAGCGGCTCCGCGATTGGGTCGCCGCGTGCGGCACCCGACTGGACCGCGACCGTCCCACCCGCCAGACCGCATGGCCCGGAGAAGACCCCTCCGAGCCCGTCGAGGACCGGATCATCGAGGACCGCGATCAGGACTTCGTGCAGTTCGTCCTCGATGATGTGCAGGCACGCCGCGAGGCTGAGGAGGCGTTCTTCGCCGGGCTGAATCCCGCGACCGGAGAGCCGCCATGATCCGGTCGTCCGCAGCCGGCAACCACCGCGCTGCGATGTCCGATCCCACCGCGACCGCACAAGAGGAAGCCGCGATCCCGGAAGGCTTCGACATCGCAGCCTGGGCTCGCGAGGCGTGCGAGGCAACGGGCGTACCGTTCGCGGTGGAGGACCCCGTGACCCTCGCCAAGCTGCGCGATCTTGCCGAGCATCCCGCGTGAGGATCGCAGGCCGACAACGCAAAGGAGCCCGCTACACCTCGGAAGGTGAGCGGGCTCCCTCGCGCCGCGGCTACGCCTTGAATAGCAGCTCGACTCGCTCGGGTCGGAACCGTGAGCCGCAGTTCGGATCAGGGTTGACGACGAGCGTGTCGATCAGCGAGGTCAGAATCGCCCGCTTCTGCGGAATCGACCACTCCTCGCCCCAGGCGTGCCTCAGAGCCGCCTCGTCCCCGATGGGGAGCCCTTTCAGGGCGCTTGTGCGGTTCACCTTCCCCAGCGCGAGCTCCGCGTCGTGAATCGCCCCCTGCGCGGCCACACGCGCCGCATGGAACTCGGCCCGGCTCAGAACACCCGCCCCGTAGTCGCGGGCCAGGTCTTCCAGCCGCGCCCGCGCAGCCACGATACGGTTCATCGCCGCCCCAACCACGCCGGAGGAGTCGGGGGATACCGAGGGGAGCTCGGTGACAGCGAGCCGCGCGATAACGGCACCGCTGACCAGCCGCTCCAGGCTCGGGCCGGAGACGGTCAGACCCCCACGCTCCGGGTAGGCGGGCACGGGCATACAGCGGTAGTAGAACCGCTTGCCCGGCGAGCTATGGCCCGAGTGTCGCCCCGAGACGAGCCCCGCACCGCACTTACCGCACGTCGCGATGGTGGACAGCAGCGTGACCGAGGACGCGCCCACGCGACGGTCGGGACTTCCGAGCATCGCCCGGATGCGGGTCGTCTCTGCGGGGGTAATGATCGCCTCCCAGTTGCCCGGCCCCAGTATCTCCCGGCCGTTCGGGCCGTCGCCGCGTTTCAGAGACGGCTCGTAGGCCCGCTGTCCCGAGATTCGCGCGGAGACGAGGATCGACTTCACCGTGGTCGCGTGCCACACCCCGAGCGTGCCTTTCCCGGCCCGCGGCGACGGCACACCGGACTCCTCGTTCAGCCACTTCGTGATCGACCGGAGCGACTGACCCGCGAGGAACCTGTCGGCCATTTTGCGGACCACGACCGCCTCCTCCGGGATCAGGACACCACCGTTGCCGTAGCCGAACTTCGCGGCGCCGTGCCAGTCGCCGCGCTCGGCCTTCTGGCGGTTCGCGCGGCGGATACGGTCGGCCTTGTGCCCGGATTCGTAGGCGGCCATCGCGACGAGCTGGCGGGCCATCAGCCGGCCCTCGTGCGTGTTCAGGTCGAACGCCCCGCCCATCACGGCCTCAATGCGGATCGGGTGGGACTCCACGAGGTCGATCAGGTCTTCCAGCTCGCGCGGACGCCGGTAGAGCCGGTCAACGTGCCACACCACCACTCGCGAGGGACCCGTCTTGATCCGGGCGAGCATCTTGTCGAAATCGGGCCGCTTCTTGTTCAGGTACGCCGACGTGTCGTTGTCCATGAACACGTCCTCGTCCGTCACTGCCAACCCGAGACGGGCGCAGAGCGACAGGCAGTCGGCCCGTTGTCGCTCGACCCCGGCCTCCTCGCCCGTCCGGTCTTCGCTGATCCGCAGGTAGATCAAGACCTGCTCCACCAGCTCGGCCGGGGCCGTGTCCGGGCGACGTTCCAGCACGCTCACGCTCATCGGAACTCACCCGACTCGACCACCTCGAAGCCGTGCCGCTCACACCACTCCCGGCACGCTTCCTGCTGCGTCAAGAGGGCGTCTTCGGTCTTCGGAGTCGGTGCCTTCGCACCAACCCGGACGTAGACCACGGCCCTCGGGTTCGTGCCCGCTTCCGCGGGCTCGTTCGCCACAAAATCCCTGTTCATCAGGGCATCACCTCCACTGTTGAGGTGCGTCAGAAGCACCAAGTGGAGAAGACGACGTTGCTGCCGTTGCTGGTGGAGCGGCTCGCCGGCGAGTGCGTGGTCTTCGATGTCGACTGGCTCATCGACCCGCTGGCACGGTCCGCTCCGCATGGACAGGTGGACTGGCCGACCTTCCGTGACCTCTGGCTGCATGTGGCGCACGGGGTGACTCAGAACGGTCTCGACGCGCTGCTGCTCGGACCGTTCTTCCCCGAGCAGTTGGAGGAGATGCCGGGGCGAACGTGGATCAGCGAGATCCATGCGCTCGCGCTCGACTGCCCGGACGAGGAGCGTGCGCGCCGGATCGAAGCGCGGCCCGGCTGGCGCGCCCGTGACATCGATGAGCAGATCGCGTTCGGCCGATGGCTGCGCGAGAACATCGACACGGTCGTCGACACGGCGGAGGTGAGCCCGGCCGACACCGCCGACGCGGTGGCCGTCTGGGTCCGTGCGCGTCGGTGACCGGCGGTCAGGCTGAGCGCGCGGCGAGGTACTCCTCAAGTGCGGCGCGCGCGAGTGCGGAGATCGAGCGACCTTCGCTGGCTGCCACTGCCTCGGCCCGCGCTCGTACGTGCTCCGGGACGCGAAAGGCAACCTGGGGGGAGGGTCGTCCTTCGCCGGAGAGTGACGGACGCCCGCGGCGGCGCTGCGCCACCGTGTACGCCTCGGTGGTGGCTTCGGTCAGAGGTGTGCCGTCAGGCCACGTTCGCCCGGTGTCGTCGAGTTCGGCGTCGCCCTGGATGAACTCGCTGCCCGTCGTGACGGTGTACTCACGTGCTTCGCCCATCGTGCTCTCCTTCCTCGTGGCCCATGAAGAACGCGGTGGGCATGACGTGAATGATGAGGACGAGGTCCTCGTCGGGGAGTGGTACCCCGACAATGTGGAGTTCTCGGCCACGCTTGTCAGTGCCGACCCAGACCAACTTTCCTTCTTCGTCGTGTCGAGGCTCACCTGCATCGAGAAGCGCTTCGCGCGCTGCCTGGCGACCAATCTTGTACTTCCGAGCAGACCTCGTGAACTGAAACCGTGCGGACTCCATCGTCTCACTCCGACCACTTAATGTCCAACACTATTCGCGGCTTCCCCCGCCGAGGGTGGCGCGCACGCAGGCGGCGGCGAGGCGGGGGAGGTCGAACGGGTCGACGAGGTCCGCGAGCTCCTCCGGGTGGGCGGGCAGGCCGAGCGTTGCGGCGCCGCGCAGCACGCGCTCGTCCAGGTAGGGCGCGACGTCGGGCCAGACACCCTGCGCCTCGCGCAGCACGATGTGGGCGGCCTGCGTGCCGACCCCGGGGATGCGACGAAGCAGCCGGTGCAGGTCCTCGGCGGAGTCGGCGGTGGCAGAGAGCCGCCTGAGGTCGCCGGAGCACCGCTCCAGCACGTCCGCGCCCGCTTGCACCAGCAGCGCCGCCTTGGTGTGGTGGAAGCGCCAGTAGCCCGCCAGGGTCAGCGCCCGAGAGACGTCGGCGGGATCGGACTCCGCGAGTGCCGCCGGAGTGCGGGTGAACGGACGCAGCGCGCGCGAGGCGCGGATCGCCGTGGTGTGCTGGACCGGCGCGGCGAGCAGGCAGGCGAGTACCAGCAGCCGGAACAGCGGTGCCGGGGTGTCGCGGACCGTGCTCCCGGCGGCGGCCGCGAACGTACTGGTCTCCCGGATCAGGCGCGCGGCATGCTCGTGAGGGCTCGCATCGGTGCTGGGGGCGTCGAGTGCGGTGACTGCGTGCAGTGGAGCGGACATGGGAGTTCTCCGATCTCTGGGTGCGTGAAAGGACCGGTCGCGCACGTGGCGCGGAGCCGGCTGGACCGGCTCCGTGGTGAGCCGATCGATCGAGTGCGGGCCGCTCAGCCCGTGAGCGCCGCGAGTTCGCGACGCAGGTTCGCCTCGGCCTGTGGTTGCCACCGCTCGCGACCGCGGTCGGTCCGGTAGAGCGGGTCGAGGTCGAGCAACGTGCGCAGCACGGCGGCACGCCCGGCGCGCCAGTCGGCGTCAGCGACGTGGGCGTAGTCCTGCCGCACGGCGGCGACGTAACGGTCGTAGCGGGCGGGACTGCCGCCGAGTACGGCGAGGTCGGCATCGCACAGCAGCGCGCCGTGCGAGTCTTCGGCTGCTGGGGCGTGGTCGGCGGTCACTCGCACAAGCCTGCCCACCTCGGCGACCTCGGCGTCGGGGAGGACCCCGGCCAGCGACCTCTCGGCGAGCACCGCCGATGCCTCCTCGTCGGAACCTGGGACCCCGTCGTAGATGGCGTCGTGGAACCACGCCGCGAGCTCCACCACCAGTGGCGCGCCCGAGGGCGCCAGCGTCGCCAGCGCGTCGAGCACCGCCAAGAGGTGCGTGACGTCGTGATAGTGCCGGTGCTGCTCCGACCAACGCTCGAGCAGCTCGTCCCGCACCGCGCCGACCGACGCCAGCGCGGCCGGCCATCGCCGTCGCAACACGAACGCCGCATGCTCGGGCCGCTCCCGCGACGTCACCCGGAGCCCACTGGCGCGCAGCCGCCGGATCAGTTCCGCCCCACTCACCGGTTCCGCTCCGAGCGTGATCAGCTCCTCGCGTCGCGACTCCGACACGTCGTAGTGATCGCGGTCGAACGCTCGCCGGTTCAGCCCGGCGCGCTCCGCGAACGCGTGCAGCTCCGCGAGCGAGGTGTCCGAGACCAGGTGCGCGAACACCGTGCCGTGCGCCGGCCATCGAGCGGGATCGATGAGCACGGCCACGCTCACACCCTAGGCGTGAGCCGCTCGGCGTGGCCGCGCCGAGCATCGCCGCACGCAGCACCGCCGCACGCAGCACGGCTGCGCGCAGGACAGCCTCACCGACCAGCAGCCACGGCGAGCTGCGCTCAGCGGGCGAACATCCGCATCGCACTGGTCTCGGCCTCCTCGTACTGCCGGGAACCGGCATCGAGGCACATCGCGATGGAGTCCAGCGAGCTCTCGACCTGATGCTGCGTGGCACGCCAGACGGCGAGCACAGCGCTGAACGCGCTCGACGCCCCGCCACGCCAGGAGTCCTGCAGCGCGGTCAGGTGACCCATCATCGCGCTGACCTCGCTGCGGATCGCCGCCGCCGACGTGCGGGTGTTCCCGCTCGCGCGGAGGATCTCACCACTGTCGACCTCGAAACGTGCCATGTCCATCCGTCCCTTCGCTGGGGGCGTCACCGGTGCGACGCCGCTGCAGCGACGCTACGGATGCCACGCGCGGCGCCGCCGATCGTGCGAGGGGGTGCTGTGGATACAGGTGCATCGGGCTGCACCTGTGGACAACGGGTCAGCGGGTCGGCGGCCTTGACATCGAGGAGCCGTCGTCGTCATCGCCGATGCCGCTGCGCGCCGCTTCGCGCTCGCGTGCCTTGCGTGCGGCGCGCTCCTCCTTCTCGACCCGCCGCCGCTCGCGGTCGGCAGCGAGCGCGGCCCGCCGCGCGTTGGCGCGCTCGCGCGCCGCCCGTCGTGCGACGTCCACCCGGTCGGCCGCGGTGAGCGGCGCCGGCTCGGCGGCGACCGCGGCGGCGTCCGCCGCATCTGCGGAGTCGAAGACCGCCATCTTCGCGGCGACGATCTCCGCGACGTGCGATTCCTCGCCCTCGCCCCGCTCGGGGAGCCCGTCCAGCTCGTGCTGCAGTCGCGCCAGCTCGGCTCGGAGGTTGTCACGCGCGGCGTTCTCCCACGAGCGCCCCAGCGGGCTCGCGAAGAGCGCCCGGCGGTCCAGCAACCGGCCCACGATCGCCAGCCGTGCCTCGACGTAGTCGCGCTCAGGGATGTGGCTGTACTCCGCGCGCACCTCGCGCCGGTAGGCCTCGTATCGCTGCGGCTCGGCGGCCAGCCCGCCGAGATCGGCGTCGCACAGCGCCTGCGCGTCGATGTCGTCGGCGGGCGCCACGTGGCGTGAGAGGTACCCAATGAGGGTCCCGACCCGCTCGATCGCTGCGGCCGGCACGCCGAGGGCACCGAGCTCGGTGCGTGCCAGCTCCGCCGACCCCTCCGCGTCCGCCCCGCCTCGGTGCGCGTAGGCGTGCTGCGCCGCGCTCGTGAACACCGCACCGTGGTACCAGGCGGCAATCCGGACCACGTCGGGATCGTGCGTCTCCGCCGCCACCTCGTCCACGCGCGCCAGCACGCCGATGAGTCGCTTGAGGTTGTGGTGGACACGCTCGGAGGAGGTCCACCGCTCGATCAGCCCCTGACCGGTGCGTTCGATCGCCGCGCGGTCGGCGGTGGCGCCGACCGCCTCGACACTGCGCCGCCAGGCTGAGAGCAGCCACTGCGGAGCCTCGGTGCTTCCCACCTGCTGCTCATCCCCTCGTCCGATCGCGCCCATGCTACGCCGGGACCTGACGGCGAGTCCGCCTCCCGGGCGCCTACTCTGAGTGGATGGGTACCCACCGCGCGGTCGTGATCACGGTCTCCGACCGCTGCTCGGCCGGCACGGCCGAGGATCTCTCCGGGCCTCGCGCGGTGAGCCTGCTGACCGAGGCGGGCTACGCCGTCGAGCCGGCCCAGGTGGTTCCTGACGGCGTCTCACCCGTCCGTGACGCCTTGCGGGCCGCCATCGACGGCGGTGCTCGACTCGTGCTAACGACCGGCGGCACCGGTGTCTCGCCCCGCGATGTCACGCCCGAGGCCACGGCCGAGGTGCTCGAGCGCACCCTGCCGGGTGTCGCCGAGGAGATCCGTCGCGTGGGGTCGCGCCATGTCCCGACGGCGGTGCTCACCCGGGGCCTGGTCGGCACCGTGGGCTCGTGCGTGGTGGTCAACGCGCCTGGTTCGCCGGGTGGGGTCGCCGACGCGCTCGCGGTGGTGCTGCCGCTGCTGGAGCATCTGCTCGCGCAGCTCGAGGGAGGCGACCATGGCTGAGGTGATGCTCGCGGAGCTGAGCGATCGGGCGCTCGACGTCGGAGCTCACCTCGATGCCGTCCGCACCTCGGCGGTGGGTGCCGTCGCCTCGTTCGTGGGGACCGTGCGCGATCACAGCCCGGACGCGGCGGGTGAAGTGGTGGAGCTCGAGTACTCGGCGCACCCGGACGCTGCGGGCGCGTTGGCAGAGATTGCCGAGCGGGTCGCGATGGAGTTCGAAGGCGTGCGCCTGGCGGTGAGTCACCGGGTGGGTGTGCTGGCCGTGGGCGACGTCGCGATCGTGGTCGCTGCCGCCGACGCCCATCGCGGTGAGGCGTTCGACGCCTGTCGCGCGCTGGTCGAGGCCGTCAAGGCCGAGTTGCCGGTGTGGAAGAAGCAGGTGCTGGCGGATGGTTCGCACACATGGGTCGGCTCGGCATGAGCGCACCAGCGAGTGAGGACCGGAGCGGAGCGAGGACCGGAGCGAGTGTCGGTGCGCGACCGGAGGGGCGGGGCGTCGGAGTCTCGTCCTCACTCCGCGGCCCTCTCGTCGACAAGCACGGCCGCGTGCACCGCGACCTGCGCATCTCGCTCACCGATGTGTGCAACCTGCGCTGCACCTACTGCATGCCGGCCGAGGGGGTGCCGTGGCTGGCGCGGGAGAACATCCTCACCACCGACGAGCTGGTGCGGGTGGCGGAGGTCGCGGCCGCGCTGGGGATCGTGGAGGTGCGGCTGACCGGCGGTGAGCCGCTGCTGCGGCCCGACGCCGTGGAGGTGGTGCGACGGATGGCCGCGATCGAGGGGGAGCAGGGGCCGTTGGAGGTCTCGATGACCACCAACGCGTTGCGGTTGCCCACGCTGGCGGAGCCGCTGCGGGAGGCGGGACTGGCGCGGCTCAACATCAGCCTCGACACCCTCGACCGCGGGGTGTTCAAGACGCTCACCCGCCGAGACCGCTTCGACGACACGATCGCCGGCATCGAGGCCGCGATCGCCGCCGGGTTCGCGCCGATCAAGCTCAACACGGTCGCGATGCGAGGAGTCAACGACGGTGAGATCACCGCCTTGTTGCGCTACGCCGTCGAGAACGGCCTCGAGCTGCGGTTCATCGAGCAGATGCCGCTCGACGCGGGCCACATCTGGTCGCGCCCCGAGATGGTGACCGGCGAGGAGATCCTCGCCGCGCTCGAGCAGGAGTTCGCGCTCACCGAGCTGCCCGGACGCGGCGCCGCTCCGGCCGAGCGCTTCCTCGTGGACGAGGGCCCGAGCACGGTGGGTGTGATCCGCTCGGTCACGCGGCCGTTCTGCGGTGCCTGCGACCGGGTCCGGCTGACGGCGGACGGCCAGTTGCGCAACTGTCTCTTCGCCCGCACCGAGTCCGACCTCGCCGGGCTGCTGCGCAGCGGCGGGACGGACGACGACGTCGCGCGCCTCATGCACGCCTGCATCGCCGGCAAGCTGCCTGGGCACGGCATCGACGAGCCGGGGTTTCTGCAGCCCGATCGCCCGATGTCGGCGATCGGCGGCTGAGATGCTGGCCTGATGACAGTGATGCGCACGATGCCGTCGGGCCGGCTGGTACTGCTGCGGCACGGGGAGACGGAGTGGTCGCGCTCGGGGCAGCACACCGGCACCACCGACATCCCGCTGACGCCGCGCGGCGAGCAGCAGGCGCGCGCCGTTGCTGATGCGCTGGCGGACTTCACCTTCGTGCTCACGCTGTGCTCGCCGCTGCAGCGCGCTCGCCGCACCGCCGAGCTTGCGGGCCTGGAGCCCGAGGTCGACGAGGATCTGCGCGAGTGGGATTACGGCGGCTACGAGGGCCTCACGACCGCCGAGATCCGGGATCGCCTCGGCTATGACTGGAGCGTGTTCCGTGACGGCGTGGTGCCGGGCGAGACGCCCGGCGAGACCGTCGAGGAGGTCGCCGGCCGCGCCTCGCGCGTGGTCAAGCGCGCGTTGGCGGCGATGGCCGACGGCGACGTCGCCCTGGTCGGTCACGGTCACTGCTCGCGTGTACTCGCCACCGTGTTCCTGCAGCAGGAGCCGCGTATGGGCGCGAAGCTGCTGCTCGACGCCGGATCCCTCAGCGTGCTCGAGTACGAGCGCGAAGAGCCCGCGATCCGGTCCTGGAACGTGCCAGCCGCGCTCGATCAGCCCTGAGTGCGCCCCGGTGAGTGCGCACAGTGCACGGTGCGCACCCACCGGGGATGTGCGCACTCACCGATCGCCGAGCCGTACCCACCGCCGACCTGCGGACGTCGCCGCTGGCCATGGGAGGACTGCACTAACGTGGTGGCACGTGGAGACTGAGGCCGTCCTTGATCTGCTGAAGCAGACCGCCGTCGATGTGATCACCCCCCGATTCCGAGCGCTCGCCGAGGGGGAGGTCTTCGTGAAGGACCACCCGGGCGATCTCGTGACCGTGGCCGACCGGGAGTCCGAGAAGGTCATCACCGCGGCGCTGCGCCGTGCCTACCCGGACGCGATGATCCTCGGCGAGGAGGCCGCCGCGGCCGACCCCAGCCTGCTGGAGGTGTTCGCCGGTGCCGAGCACTCGTTCACGATCGATCCGATCGACGGCACCTACAACTTCGTGCACGGCAAGGCCGACCACGCGGTGATGGTCGCCGAGCTCCGCTCCGGCGAGGTGGTGCGGAGCTGGATCTGGCAGCCCGAGCACCAGCTCGCGTTCGTCGCGGAGAAGGGTGCGGGCGCCTACCGCAACGGTGAGCGACTGCCGCTGCTGGCGCCGTCTGCAGACTCGAACTCCTGGCGCGGTATCAGCTCGCAGTCCCAGATCCGCGACGGCGAGTTCGACGGGCTCGCGCCGGTGCGCGAGACCTGGTTCTGCGCCGGTGTCGACTACTCGCACCTGGCCGCGGGCGATATCGACTTCATCGTCTTCGCGCACGCCAAGGCGTGGGATCACGCACCCGGGCTGCTGCTGCTCAGCGAGGTGGGCGGCACCATCCAGCGCGCCGACGGCACCAGGTACGACCCCGCCGTGGCCCGCCCGTGGTTGATCGGCGGCGCGAGCCCCGCTGTGGCCGACGGCGTTCGTACGTACCTGGGCGATGCGATCGGTACGTTGGGCTGACCGCGATCTCGACACCGTGAGGGCAGCCTCGCCTGAGGTCAGCCGCCCGCGAACGGCGGCAGGATGTCGACCACATCGGCGTCGGCGATCGGGGCACCGGGGTCGTCGATGCGGCGGCCGTCCACGAGGATCGCGCAGCGGGTGAGCACCCGCTCGAGGTCGGGGCCGTGGGCGGCGATCAGGCGGGCGCGAAGATCGCCCACCGTGGCGGCGTGGACCGACTCGCTCTGGATGCCGGCCGCTTCCGCCGCAGCCGCGAAGTAGCGCACCTGGGTCATGACCGCTCCCACGTGCGGGCAGCGGTCGCGGCACGCTCGGACGCCGCCAGCACGGCCTCGCGCATACCGCCCTCGCGCGCCGCGGCCAGCCCCACGATGAACGCGCTGACCGGCGCGGCCGGGCGGTCCACGTGGTGGGCGACGTCTCGCGTCATGTCCAGCAGCGCGCGCAGCTCGACGGCGGAACTGTCCACGTCGAGCGTGGTGCACAGGTGCTCGATCCAGTCCTGGATCTGGGGCAGCGAGCGGGACTCACTCATCGGGGCCTCCTCCGGCTCGGCGGCGACGGGCGATCCTCAGATCCTCCCAGGTGTCGATGTCCGCCGCTGCCGAAGCGCCGACGTCCACTCCCGTGAGGGCCAGCCCCGTGAGCAGCCGCCGCGCCGAATGCCCGGTCGGGTCACCGAGCGCGGTGAGCGCCTCCGCCAGCGCGGCCCGCCGGTAGATCCCGGTCAACCACTGCGGACGACCCGCCTCGTCCACGAGGTACGTCCCATCGCCGGCCGGGTCCCGGGCGGCCATCAGCGCGCCCACCGCCACGACCGGGTCGGCGAGATCACACGCCAGCACGAGCACCGCCGTCGAGCCCTCGCCGAGCGCGGAGAGGCCGACCGCCAGACCGGCCACGGGGCCGCCGAACGGCGGGTGTTCCTGCACCACAGGGACCCCCGGAGCCAGTGGTTCCGGCCCCACCACGACCACGCGCCCCGCACCCGCCTGCCGTGCGGCGGCGATGGTGCGGTCGACCAGCCGCTCGCCATCGAGCGTCAGCGCGGCCTTGTCGTGCCCGCCCAGCCGGGTGCTGCGGCCGCCGGCGAGCACGACGGCGTCGATCACCTCAGCGGTGCCAGTCACCTGACTTGCCACCGGTCTTGGCCTCCAGTCGCACGTGCGCGATCTCGGTGCCCTTGTCGAGCGCCTTGACCATGTCGACGACGGCGAGCGCGGCCACCGAGGCAGCGGTCAGAGCCTCCATCTCGACGCCGGTGCGATCGGCGGTGCGGACTTCTGCGCGGATCGCGAGGCCGTCGTCGGTGACCTCGAGGTCCACCACGGCCCCGTGCACCCCGATCACGTGCGCCAGGGGGAGCAGGTCGGGCGTCTTCTTGGCGGCGGCGATCCCCGCGATCCGGGCGACGGCGAGCACGTCGCCCTTGGGCACGCTGTCGTCGCGCAGCGCCGCGACCACGTGCGGTGCGCACGCCACCAGCGCCGAGGCCGTGGCCGAGCGCACCGTCGGCTGCTTCTCGGTGACGTCGACCATCCGCGCTTCGCCCGCGTTGTCGATGTGGGTCAGCTTCATCGTTCGCCTTCCAGGACCTCGATCTCGTCGCCGGCATGGATCTGGGTGACGTCGGCGCGTACGCGTGCCAGGCCGTCTGCGCCCGCGAGCCCTCCCACCAGGTGGCTGCCGGAGCCGCGCCGGGACGCCGGGTGCACGAGCGGGCTGATGCCCTGGCGATCGATCGTGACCGGCATGTACTGCTCACGCCCCTCCGGGCTGCTCCAGTCGACGGCCGCACGCGCCGGCAGGAACCGCGGCTGCACGTCGGCCTCGCCCGCCAGCCGGCGCAGCGCCGAGCGCACGAACACCTCGAACGAGACGTACACGCTCACCGGGTTGCCGGGAAGCGTGATCACGAGCGTGCCGTCCTCGAGCCGACCCCACCCCTGCGGCTTCCCCGGCTGCATCCGCACCGGCCCGAACCACATGCTCGGCAGCGGCGCGAGCACGGCCTTGACCACGTCGTAGGCGCCCACGCTGACGCCACCGGAGAGGATGATCGCGTCCACCTCGGGGGAGAGCCGGGCGAGCGTCTCGCGCAGCGCGGCTTCGTCGTCCGGGACCGCGGGGACACGCACCGGGACGCAACCCGCCTCGGCCACCGACGCCGCGAGCACGTGGCCGTTGGACTCGGGGATCTGGCCGAACGCGAGCGGACGCCCCGCCTCCACCAGCTCCGACCCGGTCGAGATCACCGCCACCCGGGGGCGTGCGTGCGTGTCCAGGGTCCCATGGCCCGCTGCGGCGGCTGCACCCAGGTGGCGTGCGGTCCGCCGGGTGCCGGCGCGCAGCACCAGGTCGCCGACCGCGAGGTCGTCGCCTGCGCCGCGCACGTGCGCGCCGCGGGCTGCAGCAGCACGGATCGTCACGGTCTCGGTCCCGCCGTCGGTTGCCTCCACGGGCACGATCGCGTCCGCACCGTCGGGCAACGGCGCGCCCGTCATGATCCTGATCGCGGTCCCGGTGACCAGGGTGAGGCGATCGGTCCGGCCGGCCGGGACGTCGTCGGCGACCGGCAGCACGACAGGTCGCTCAGGACCGGCGCTCGCGACGTCGTCGGCTCTCACGGCGTAGCCGTCCATCGCCGAGTTCGTGAACGGCGGGATCTGCTCGCGAGCGAGCAGATCGGACGCCAGGACCAGCCCGACGGCGTCGCTCAGGTCTGTCGGTGCGCTCGCCGTGGGCTCGATGGCGGCGAGGATGCGGGCGCGGTAGTCGTCGGCGGAGATCGGAGCGCTCATGAAGCGCGCGCACTCTCAGCCGCGATCCAGGCCGGGTAGCCACCCTTGAGCCACCGGGCCTCGATGCCCACACCCCTCAGCTGGGCGGCTGCGAGCTCGGCCCGCGGTCCGACCCGGCAGTAGGCCACCACGATCCCCTCGCGCGGTATCGCTGCTCGGCCCGCCTCGGTCATGACAGGTGCGAGCGGCACGTGGACGCTCCCGGGGATCGCACCGGACGTGAGCTCGAACGGCTCCCGGACGTCGAGGAATGTGATCGTTTCTCCGCGTGCGATCGCTTGGCGGACCTGGGCTGAATCCATGGCGTCGGGAGCAGCTGCCGCCGCCGGTGCCGGCGCTGCTGCTGCGGGCAGGTTCTGTGCTCGGTCGCGAGGGCGCAACGGGACCTCGGTCCAGCGCTGGGCGAGCCCGTCGAGCACGAGCAGCCGGCCGAGCAGCGGCTCGCCCACGCCGGTGATCAGCTTGATCGCCTCGGTGGCCATCACCGAACCGACCTGCCCGGTGAGCGACCCCAGCACACCGGCCTCGGCGCACGAGGGCACCGAACCGGGCGGGGGCGGGTCGGGAAACAGGTCGCGCAGGGTGACACCGCCGGGCGAGGTCGGCCAGAACACGCTGATCTGCGCGTCGAACGCGAGCACCGAGCCCCACACCAGCGGGATGCCCAGTTCCGCACACGCGTCGGAGACGGCGTACCGCGTCTCGAACGTGTCGGTGCCGTCGAGGACGAGGTCGTAGCCGCGCAGGATGTCCGTCGCGTTCGCGGGTGTGAGCCGCTCGCTGTGCGGCTCGATCTGGAGGTCGGGGGAGATCGCGTGCAGGCGTTCGGTGGCGCTGTCGAGCTTGCTGCGCCCCACGTCGGCGGCACCGTGCAGCACCTGCCGCTGCAGGTTGGTGGTGTCCACGGCGTCGTCGTCGACGATCCCCAGCGTCCCCACCCCCGCGGCGGCGAGGTAGAGCAGCGCCGGCGACCCGAGGCCGCCGGCACCCATCACGCAGACGCGCGCTGCGAGCAGGCGGCGTTGGGCGATCTCGCCGAGCTGCGGGAGCAGCAGGTGACGCGAGAATCGTTCCGCCTGCTCCGCGGTCAGCGGCGGTCCTGGCCGGCCGAGGGGTTCCACGGTGCCCACGCTAGTAGCCCGACCCGAGCGTCGAGACCGAGGCTGAGCGCCGCGCCCGCGGGGGGGCCCCCGCGGGCTCGGCCGCAAGCCCCCGTCTCGGCGGGCGCGGGGGGGGGGGCGCCGGCAGCGGGGGGGCCGCCGGGGGGGGCCGGCGCGGCGG
>NZ_JBMDXJ010000133.1:0-5057 GCF_048594945.1 Pseudactinotalea sp.
AGGGTGATCTCACGCTGCTGTCGCAGTGCCCGCAGCCGCAGTCCGACTCCGCTCAGGTCGTTGCTCATGCGATCCATGTTGCCATAGTGGCAAGGACGCTTGCTAGTCTCGCGACGCCGTCGGACACTGAGGTCATGACCACACCACGGACCCTCACCGCTCCACTCGACGCTCTCGTGATCGGCGGCGGCGCCGCCGGTCTCGCCGGCGCCATCACGCTCGCCCGCTCACGCCGATCGGTGCTGGTGGTCGATGGCGGCGCGCCCCGTAACGCCCCTGCCGACGGCGTGCATGCCCTGCTCGCGCTCGACGGCATCGCACCCGCCGATCTGGTCGCTCGCGGCCGCGAGGAGGTGGCGCGCTACGGCGGCGACGTCGTGACCGCCGAGGTCTCGGACGCCGCGATCGAGGGCGACGGGTTCGCAGTGACGCTCGGCGACGGCACCGTGGTGCGCGCCCGGCGCCTCCTGGTCGCGACCGGCGCGGTCGACGTGCTGCCCGAGATCCCCGGCCTGGCCGAGCACTGGGGTCGCAGCGTGGTGCACTGCCCCTACTGCCACGGCTGGGAGGTCCGCGACCAGCCGATCGGCGTGATCGCGAGTCACCCGATGTTCACCCACCAGGCGCTGCTGTTCCGGCAGCTCTCCAGCGACGTGGTCGTGTTCACGCACGGCGTCGACCCCACGCCCGAGCAACGCGCCCAGCTGCTGGCGCGGGGCATCGGGCTCGTCGAGGACGGCGTGAGCGCCATCCGCGCGGAGGCCGGCGCGGTCACCGGGGTGGAGCTGGCCGACGGCCGTGTGGTGCCGCGCTCGGTACTGACGGTGCAGAGCGTGCTGCGACCCCGGATCGAGTCGCTGACCGGGCTCGGGCTGACCGTCGCAGAGAACCCGATGGGCACGTTCGTGCCGACCACCGACATCGGCGGGCGGAGCGAGGTGCCCGGGGTCTGGCTGGCAGGAAACGTCACCGAGCCGGCGGCCCAGGTGGGCGCGTCGGCAGCGGCCGGCACGATGGCCGGCGCACAGATCAACGCCGACCTGGTGATGGCCGAGACGGCGGCAGCGGTCGCGGCGATGTGACCTCCGGTCCGACTCCTGGTCAGTCCAGCAGCGTGATCTCGCCGACCAGGTCGGCCGGTCCGGAGAGCTCGACCCCACCGCCGTCGAGCATGACCACGCGCAGCTGACCGCCCGGGACCAGCACCACCCAGTCGTCGGGGGCGCCGTCGCCGAACCACTGCCGAGTGGCCACGGCGGCGGCGCATGCGCCAGTGCCGCACGAGAGGGTCTCGCCGACGCCACGCTCGTGGACACGCATCTTGACCACGCCCACGCGCTCGGTGCCGACCACGGCGCCGTCCTCGTCGACGACCTCGACCTCGCGCTCCCCCAGCGGAACCACGACCTCGACGTTCATGCCGTCCTCGGGCTCGGGCTCGAGGCGGGGCGCGACGCTGAGGTCGACCTGCTCGAGCAGGTCGAGGTCCGCCAGCGCGATCACCGTGTGCGGGTTGGGCATGTCGATGCGCAGTCCGGGTCGGGGCTCGTCGAGGCCGGCGAGCGCGACCGTGACGTCGAAGCCTTCGGCAAGCGCAGCCTCGCCCCCGGGTGCAGACCACAGGCCCATGTCCGCGGCGTACTCGTCGAGCTCCTTGTGCACGGTCAGGGTTCCGGCGCGCGTGGCGATCGTGGTGGTGGCGCCATCCTCGAGCTCGAGCAGCCCTTCGCGTTCGAGGTACGCGACGTACACGCGGAGGCCGTTGCCGCACATCTGCGCGATCGAGCCATCGGCGTTGCGGTAGTCCATGAACCACTCGGCCTCAGCCACCTGGTCGGCCGCGTCCGGCTCGGCTGCGGTGCGCACGGCGCGGATGACGCCGTCGGCGCCGATGCCGGTGTGTCGGTCGGCGATCGCGGCGACCTCGGAGTCGCTGAGCGGGCTCTCGCCGTCAGGGTCGGCGTACAAGAGGAAGTCGTTGCCGGTGCCGTGGCCCTTGACGAAGGTGCGCGCGGAGGTCATGGGACCAGCGTACGGGCGCGCGCGAGGAGGTCGGGGCCGGGCGCCAGCCAGTGGATGCGGTCGTCGCGGCGGAACCAGGTGAGCTGCCTCCGGGCGAGCTGGCGGGTGGCGATCGTGGTCGCCTCGATCGCTTCCGCGACCGTCATCTCGCCGGCGATCACCGAGCGCGCCTGGGTGTAACCGACTGCGCGGGACGCCGTGCCTGCACGGTCCAACCCGGCTGCGAGCAGGCCTTCGGTCTCCTCGATGAGACCGCCTTCGAACATGGCACGGGCACGCGCGGCGATCCGTTCGGTCAGCTCGGGGCGGGGCACGTCGATCGCGAGGAGGGTCGCGGGGATCGCCGCGACCGGGCGCTCCGGCTGCGAGGCGGCGAACGGCTTGCCGGTCAGCCGCACAACCTCCAATGCCCGCACCACGCGGCGGCCGTTGCGCCGGTCGATCCGGGACGCGGCCTCGGGGTCGAGCCCGGCGAGCTCGTCGTGCAGCAGGCCTGGTCCCTCCACCTCGAGGCGAGCTTCGAGCTCGGTGCGGAGCTCAGGGTCGGTCTCGGGGAACGACATCTCGTCGAGCAGGGCACGCACATACAGCCCCGACCCGCCCACGACGATCGGCACTGTGCCGCGCTCACGGATCGCGGCGATGTCAGCTCTCGCGGCGGGTTGGTAGGTCGCGACCGCGGCGTCCTGGGTCACGTCGAGGACGTCGATCTGATGGTGCGGTATGCCGCGCCGCTCGTCGACGGGCGTCTTGGCGGTACCGATGTCCATGCCGCGGTAGAGCTGCATCGCGTCGGCGTTGACGATCTCTCCGCCGAGCTCCTCGGCCAGGGCGAGTCCGAGATCGGACTTGCCGGACGCCGTCGCCCCCACGACGGCGATCACCGGTGTCTGTTCCACGACCGCGAACCTACCGGGGCCAGCCGGCCTGCCTACACTGACAGCGATGCCACGGCCCGACGAGACACCACCCGAGGAGAGCAGCGACGCCGTCGACGAGCACGACGTGCGCCCCGTCGACAAGCGACGCATCGCTCAGTGGCTGCGCGGTGCGGGGATGCGCTACTTCGTCAACGACGAGGGACCGATCGGCGGCATGTGGAGCGGGTGCCTGTTCACGTTCGGGATCGCCGGGCGCGGCGCCGTGCTGCAGATCCGCGGCCAGTACAACCGCGTGATCGCGATCGAGCGGCGCGAGGAGCTGATCGGCCTGATCAACGCCCGGCACGCGCGGACCGCGTGGCCCAAGTGCTTCCTCATGGTGCTCGACGACGGCACGATGCGCCTCGCCGCCGACCACAGCGTCTCGATCGCTCACGGGCTCTCCGAGCAGCAGCTCGAGCGAACGATCCGGACCGGACTCACCGCAGCCCTGTCCGTCTTCGGCGAGGTCGGAACGCGCTACCCCGATCCGCTCGCCACCGCGCCGGACGGACTCGCATGACCAGCCCGAGCGACCTGCCGAGCGCACCCGACATCCCGGCCCCGGTGACGCTCGCCCGAGTCGCCGCCCTGCTCCGGCCGGACGGGTGGGCGGTCGACACCGAGAAGGCGAGCGTGCGTCACCGGTGGCCACACCTGGAGGTAGCGGTGACGGTCCGCGAGAGCGAGGGCATGTTGTTGCTCGTGCGCGGCGCCCACGTCGGCGAGCCGATCCCGCTCGACCGCGCCAGCGCCGTCGAGGCGTTCGTCAACGACTGGCATCGGGACCGGATCTGGCCGGTGATCGTCCACACGAGCACCGACGACGCGATCGTCGTCCACACGCACGTGGGTGTGGACGCGACCGCGGGGCTGACGGCCACGCAGCTCGACGACTACCTGCGGATCGGTCTCGGCACCACGCACCAGTGCTTCAGGGCGCTGGCCGAGGTCGGCATCGTGCCGCGCGTGGACCCGCAGGGCTCAGCGGACCCGGATGCCGGGTAGCCCGAGCGCGATCGGCTGGGGTGCGGCGGTCCCGGCGGCTTCGCTCTCGGCCTGCGCGCGAGCGGCGGCGCGGTTCTCGTAGGCGTCCCCCGAGCGGGTGCGCCGCAGCTGGAAGACGCCGCCCTGCGTGCCGGAGTCCGCGATGAGGTGGTGCGGGGCGCTGCGCGTCACCTGGGCGGTGATCATGTCGCCGGGCCGCGGCGCCGGGCCGTCCCAGTCCTGCGGGACGCCCACGTGCACGAGCCGGTTGTCGGGTGCGCGACCGCTGACCCGGTGGGTGGCGCCGTCCTTGCGGCCGTCGGACTCGGCGAGCAGCACCTCCACGGTCCTGCCGACCTGGGCGGCGTTCTCCTCGGCGCTGATCCTGTCCTGGAGCGCGTGCAGCCGGGCGTATCGCTCGGCCATCACCTCGGCGGGGATCTCGGGCAGGTCTGCGGCCGGTGTGCCGGGTCGCGGTGAGTACTGGAACGTGAAGGCCGAGGCGAACCGGGAGGCCTCGACGACGTCCATGGTCGCCTGGAAGTCCTCGTCGGTCTCGCCGGGAAAGCCGACGATGATGTCGGTGGTGATCGCGGCGTCGGGCAACTGAGCTCGCACCCGGTCGAGGATGCCGAGGAACGTGGAGCTGCGGTAGGAGCGCCGCATCGCGCGCAGGATGCGGTCGGATCCGGACTGCAGTGGCATGTGCAGAGTGGGCATCACGGTGGGGATGGCGGCCATGGCGTCGATGACGTCGTCGGTGAAGGCGGCCGGGTGGGGCGAGGTGAAGCGGATACGGTCCAGGCCCTCGATGGTGCCGCAGGCGCGCAGCAGCTTCGCAAACGCACCGCGGTCGCCGAAGCCGACGCCGTAGGAGTTGACGTTCTGGCCGAGCAGCGTGACCTCGCAGGCGCCCTCGGCGACGACGGCCTGCACCTCCGCGAGCACGTCACCCGGCCGACGGTCACGTTCCTTGCCGCGCAGGTGCGGCACGATGCAGAAGGTGCACGTGTTGTTGCAGCCGACGGAGATCGAGACCCACGCTGCGTAGGCGCTCTCGCGCCGGGTGGGCAGCGTCGAGGGGAAGACCTTGAGGGCCTCCTCGAGCTCGACCTGCGCCTCACCGTT
>NZ_JBMDXJ010000134.1:0-4188 GCF_048594945.1 Pseudactinotalea sp.
TAGCGCGATCGCCAGGCCGGCCCACGCCTGAGCGTTCGAGAAGACCTGCGTGCCACGGAGCTCGTTGTCGGCGACTGTGCCGGTCACGTAGACGCTGAAGACGAACGTCAGGATGACCGTGTTGAAGGACTGCTGCCCGAAGTCCCAGATGCTCCAGGCGCGGACGACGCGGCGGGGAACGGGCGGGATCTCATGCTCCTGCACCGGCCCTGCAGGCACGTTGGTCATGCGCACAACGTAGGGGGCACCGGCGTCGGCGCCAACACAGCCACGCTCGGACGCTCGGAACTCCACGCCCGGTCATGCGGTCGTCATCCGGGGGACACCATGCGTCGCCACTTGCCGGTATGATGAATTGCGGAAATCGTCAAGTCAGGAGATCGTGTGCTCACGGATGCCTCGAAGCCGCTGTACGAGGTCAAGGCCAACCTCTTCAAAGGGCTGGCGCACCCGGCGCGGATCCGGGTGCTGGAGCTGCTGAGCGGTGCCGAGGAGGTGTCGGTCGCGGAGCTGATCGCCGAGACCGGGCTGGAGGCCTCGAACCTCTCTCAGCACCTGGGGGTGCTGAAGAAGTTCCACCTCGTGGTGGCGGAGCGGCGCGGCTCGCTCGTCTACTACCGGCTGGCCCACGCCGAGGTGGCCGAGCTGCTCACGGTGGCACGTGCCCTGTTGGGTGCTGTGCTCGCGGACAGTCGTGACCGCCTTGCCTTGGCTGAGGGCCTGCCGGCCGTCGCCGGCACCACTCGATGACTGCCTTCTCGACGACGGCCGGTCACCTCGGTCGGTTGCTTCCCTCGCGTGAGGACTACCGCGGGATCCGACGCACGTGGGGCGTGGACGTGCTCTCCGGGGTCACGGTCGGCATCGTGGCACTGCCGCTCGCGTTGGCGTTCGGGATCAGTTCCGGTGCCGGGGCCGAGGCGGGTCTGGTCACGGCGATCGTCGCCGGGTTCGTGGCAGCGGTCTTCGGCGGCTCGCACGTGCAGGTCTCCGGACCGACCGGTGCGATGGTCGTGGTGCTCGCACCGCTGCTCGCCGCGCACGGTGTGGGCGTGCTGCCGATGGTGTGCCTGGCGGCCGGCGTGCTGGTGATGGTTGCCGGCGTGCTGCGGCTGGGACGCACGGTCGGGCTCATCCCGTGGCCGGTGATCGAGGGCTTCACGCTCGGGATCGCGGTCATCATCTTCTGCCAGCAGGTGCCGGCCGCGCTCGGGACCGACGGGGGCGGATCGACCAACGCGCTGGTCGGGGCGGTTCTCGCCTTCCTCCAGACGAGCTGGCCCGAGACCGGCGCCGCGCTGCTGATGGTCGCGATCGTGGCCGCCGTGATGTTGATCGGACCCAGGATCGCTCCTCGGTTCCCGGCTTCGATCGTGGGGATCGTGCTCGCGACCCTCGTGGCCGTGGTCCTCGACCTGCCGCTCGCGCGCATCGGTGAGCTCCCTGCCGGCCTGCCGGCGCCGCTGCTTCCGGCGTTCGATCTCGGGCTGCTGAGGGAGCTGGCAGGGCCGATCCTGGCCGTGGCTGCGCTGGCCGCGATCGAGTCCCTGCTCTCGGCCCGGGTCGCCTCGACGCTCGCGGACACCGGCCCCTACGACGCCGACCGCGAGCTGGTGGGGCAGGGCTTCGCCTCGGTCGCCGCAGGACTGTTCGGCGGCATGCCGGCAACTGGGGCGATCGCGCGCACCGCCGTCAACGTGCGCTCAGGCGCTCGCAGCCGCCTCGCCGCGATCACGCATGCGGTGCTCCTGCTGGTGGTGGTGCTGGTCGGTGCCAGCGTCGTCGGGCAGATCCCGCTCGCGGCGCTCGCGGGCGTGCTGCTCGTGACGGCGGCCCGGATGGTCGCGTGGCGCACCGTCCGGCAGGTGATGCGCACCTCACGCTCCGATGCGCTGGTGTTCGTGCTGACCGCGCTGGTGACCGTGAGTGTCGACCTGATCTACGCCGTCGTCATCGGCATCGCGGCCGCGGCGGTGCTGGCCCTGCGGAGCCTCAGCCGCGCGAGCGGCATCCACCGAGAAGAGCTCCCCGGTCCCGTGGTCGACGGCGACGACCGCATCGCCCTGTTCCGCATCGAGGGCGCGTTGTTCTTCGGCTCCGCCGAGCGCCTGCTCGAGCGCGTGAGTCAGGCGCAGGGCGTCGAGGTGGTGATCCTGCGGATGTCGCAGCTGCAGATGTTCGACGCCACCGGTGCGCAGACGCTCGCCGAGATGATCACCGCCCTCGACCGCCGCGGTGTGACGGTGCTGATCAAGGGCGTGCAGGCACGGCACCTCCCCGTCGCCGCGCGCACCGGCATGATCGCCGCCCTGCGTCATCCCCGGCACCTGTTCACCGAGCTCCCGGACGCCGTGGAGCACGCTCGCAGCCACATCCGCCGCTCCGCGGCCGCCCCCGCCAGCCACCCGGAGCGTTGAACCAGGTTCAACGCGGCACGGGGTCAGTGACGAGGCGGGCGGCTGCGGCGGCGGAGGCCGGGCGGAAGGAGTAGACCGCCACCAGCCGGAGTCGGGTCGCCAGGACGTAACCGGCCATGGCCGCACGTGTGCGGGGGTCCGGTGCGTAGCCGGCGAGGAGCCGCTCGCCGAGGTCGGTCGCACGGTCCAGCGGCATCAGCCCCTGGCGAGCACGCAGCTCCAGGTGCACCACGAGGTTGGCGAGGTCGAGCGCGGGATCGCCCATGGCGAGGAGGTCGAGATCGAGGAGGCCCGGTCCGGCCGCCCCGAGGACGATCTGCTTGTCGTGCAGGTCGCGGTGCAGCAGGGCCGTGGGAGCCCACGAGTGCGTGAGCAGCTCCGGCAGCCGAGCGCGCGCGGCGCGGACCGCCGAGCGGGGCGCCGCCAGAGCGCCGTAGGCCTCGGCGAGGCCGAGCCACCGATCGACGACCGCGATCTCGGCCTCCGGCCCGTGGCGGCCGACGTCGGCCGGGGCGTCCGCCGCGTGCAGTCGCGCCAGCACGCGACCGACCTCGTGGAGGTGATCGCCCAGATCGACCGCACCCATGCGGATCGCTTCGTGCACGGTCGGACCGGTCAACGCCGCCGTGGTCACGGTGCCGGCCGCCGAGTCGACGCCCAGGACCCGAGGGGTCGGGACGCCGTCGAGGCTCACGGTCATTGCCCGCACCTGGGCCTCGCCGAGCTTCTCCGGGCGCACCACCTTGACGTAACGCGTGGCCTCCCCGGTGCGGATCTCGACGACGGCGCGGCGCTCGGGCCGGTGCGCCCGTAGCCGAGCGCCTGCCTCGGCGCACCGGTCCCGCAGACCGCGCAGCCGGCGATCCGCGCCCCGTCGCTGAGCGACCACATCGGTCAGAGGCCGCTCGACCGCCTCGCCCCACGCGCCGTGGGAGGTCTGTTCGGCCACCCGCTCGGCGCGGGCGTGATCGGCGAACCACTGACCCGCGACCGAGGCGCCGGCGCCATCGCGCACCTGCAGCAGCGCGTGCTCTCCGTCGCGGGGGAGCGCCCGGTCCAGTGCCCACCCGTGCTCGCTGAGTCGGTGTGCCAGATCGGTGAGGGTGTTCACGCCGATCGCCTCCAGAGGGTGTCGTCGAGCCCCTGCTGCAGCACGTCGCGGGCGAGCCGAAGGGCGGCGGCCACGCGCGCGGGCCAGTCAGCCTCGCAGCGGCGGAACGGTTCGATCGCGCGGGTCAGCAGCGCCGCGGCCACGTGCACCTCGAGGTCCCGCGGCTCGGGCACTGCCGCCGCCTCGCCGTACCCGGCCAGCAGCGCCTCCAGCACCGGAGCGGTGTGGTGGGCCCGCGAGGCGTCCGTCAGCAGCGCGGCCGCCGCCGTGCCGAGGTCGAGCGCCGCCGGTGCCGGTCCCAGCCGATCGAGGTCGAGCAGGGCCACGCCGGCGTCACCGAGCACCACCTGGTCGAGCGAGAAGTCGCCGTGGGCGAGCACCGCGGGCGAGGGTGGCAGCGCGTCGACGATCGGGGCGGCCCGCCGCGCTGCGACGCCCGCGAGCGAGGGAAGTGCGACCCCCACCGCCTGCGCGGCGACCCCAAGCACCGAGGGATGCCACGGCGTGCCGGGCCGCACCTCGACCGTACGGTGCAGCCGCGCCAGCGCACCGCCGGCCGCGGTTGCCCCGGCGAGCGATCGCTCGTCGGGCTGCGTGCCCACGAGGTCGTCGAGCACCTCCCCGTGCACCCAGGGCAGCACGAGCAGATCGCGGCGCGCA
>NZ_JBMDXJ010000135.1:0-2403 GCF_048594945.1 Pseudactinotalea sp.
CTCCGCGATCGTCGGCGGCGCGCTCGCGCCCACCTCCATCGTCGGCATCACCGTGATGTCCGTGGCGCGCTCGGCCGACATCCCCTACAACCCGGCTCTCATGTTCGCGCTGTCCATCGGCATCAACGCGCTCGTCGTCGCCGTCGCCTTCTTCATGTTCGGCGGGCGCGAGCTCATCGAGCGCACCCGCGCCGCGGGCGCTGGTGGCGGCGCCGAGGGCGTCGTCGGGGCCGACGGGAGCGGCGCCGGCGGCGGTGTCGCCGTGGACCAGCGCACCGACGCCCCCACGAAGACCGAGCGCAAGCCGCTGACCGCCATGCAGCTGCTCGTGCTGGTCTCGATCCCGCTGCTGATCGTCTCGTTCTTCCTGCTCACCCTCGCCGAGGTGGACATCAACCTCGGCGTGGTCGCCCTCGTGATCGCCGTCGCGATCGCGCTGATCGACCCGAAGATCGGCAAGAGCGCGATGAAGCGGATCGACTGGAACACGATCCTGCTGCTGGGCGGCATCATCACCTACGTGGGCGTGCTGACCCGCCTCGGCGCCATCGACCAGCTCGGCGAGGCCGCCCGCTCCGTCAGCTCCCCGCTCGTGGCCGCCTTCGTGATCTGCGTGATCGCGGCGCTGGTCTCCGCCTTCGCCTCCACCATCGGGATCATCGGCGCGCTCGTCCCGCTCGCCGTGCCGCTGCTGGTGCCCGGCGGCGGCCTGGAGATGACCGGGTTCATCTACGCCCTCGCCATCTCCGCGTCGCTCGTGGACTGCGCACCGTTCGGCACGACGGGCGCGACGATCGTCGCCTCGACCGTGGAGGAGCACCGGGCTCGGGTGAACCGGAACCTCACCCGGTGGGGACTGTCGATGGTGATCATCGGGCCGGTGGTGACGCTGGCGACGATGGTGGTGCCGTTCATGATCGCGGGGTAGGCGCGGGGCGGCAGCCACAGCAGGGCAGTGAGGCGACGAGGTCGTCTCACCGCCCTGCGACGTGCTGCGGGTCCCGATCCACTCTCCAGGCGACCACCCTCGAGCCACGACGCCCAGGCTCCGACGGCACGACCAGTCGCAGGGAGTCCACCGACAGCGGCCCGTCGAGTACGGTCGCCCATCGTCTCTCTCGGTTCTCCTCGACCGAGGCGAGCTCGCGCCAGGTCCCTTCGCTCCGTGCCTCGATCCGCGCCTCGCGCACCAGCGTCTCCATCACCTCCGGCTCGGTCCGGTGGTGGTGAAGATTGATCAGATCCTGGTTCACGTCGTCGTCGAAGACGACCTCCATGCGACCGATCCGCACCGGCTCGGGCCAGCTGAGCTCGACCCACGGCTGCGGGTCCTCGCTGGTGGCCGCGGACACCCACAGGTTCGGTCCGCCGTAGGGTCGGGCGAACCCGCCGCGCACCTGGTCGGCGCGGAACGCCTGCGTCGGGGCGATGGCGCGGAAGCAGATCCCGCGCCCGTGCACGGTCTCCTTCCAGTCGCGCCACTGCTCCGTGTACCGCTCGTCCTCGGGCATCTCGCGGTGGATCATGGTGACGGTGCCCGGCTCCGCGCCCACCCCCTCGTGCACGGCCAGCTCGGGGTTCGCGTGCAGAATCACAACACCGTTCTGCGCCGTTCGTGGCTCCCAGACCAGCGGTAGGTGCACCCACGACCGGCCGGGCTCCACCGTCACGTGCACGTCGGCCACCTGCTCGGCAGGCAGGTAGTTCTGCGGGGCGGAGGTGGCGTGCAGCGACGCCCGGAGCTCCGTGGCCTCGACGGCGTCGACCAGCACCTCGATCCCGTCCAGCCGAGGATCCACCGGCAGCACCAGTCCCAGGTCATCGGTGAGCGACACGAGACCCGCGCTCAGGGTCGAGGCGAGCGTCGTCTTCTCGGAGGAGGCCCTGACGGTGGCCTGGAGCGCGAGGTCGGCCGGATCGTCGTTCTCCGCACCCAGCACCGAGGCGTCCGCCCGCACCAGTGCACGACGCAACTGGTGGGCGTGCTCCCCTGCCAGCGCCGACGGGGTCACCTCCAGCTCCTGGGAGAGGGCCGCGCCGATCCCGGCGGCCTCGCCGAGCACGGCGCAGGTGGCCATCACCCGGGTGGAGCCGAAGGCGACATGGCTGGCGGAGATGTTCCGCCCGGCCATCCACATGTTCGTGACGTTCCTCGAGAACAGGCAGCGCAGCGGGATGTGGTAGCTCCCGTCGGGGTGCCAGTGCCTCGAGCCGGCCTCGGTGGCATACACGCCGCCGGCAGGGTGGAGATCGATGGACCAGCCGCCGAAGGCGACCCGGTCCTCGAACTCCCTCTGCTCCAGCACGTCCTGCTGGGTGAGGACGTGCCCTCGCACGAAGCGACGGTACTCGCGCTTGCCGGGCACCGAGCCGACCCACTCAAGGGTGAGGTTCTCGGCGTCG
>NZ_JBMDXJ010000136.1:0-12128 GCF_048594945.1 Pseudactinotalea sp.
ACAGGCGCTGACGGTGCTCACCGTCACCGACCACCTGTTTCGGAAGGAAGCGATGAGCGCCGAGGACCGCGAGCGCCGGTTCGGAGCGGCCGCGGCCATCGCGCTCGCGGCCGGGCTGGACGGCTGATCTCGGGATGTCACCGGTCGCGCATAGCGTTCAGGCATGGCTGACGATCGAATGAACCTGCGCCTGGAATCCCTCGTGATCGATGCACGGGACCCGCGCTTGCTCGGTCGCTTCTGGTCCGGGCTGCTGGAGGCGCCGGTCGAGGAGGAGTCACAGCAGGGGATGCGGTTGCGGTACCCAGGCATGGACGGCTTCTTCGTCGACTTCGTCCCGGTGCCGGATCGGGAGGCGCGGCCGCACCGCATCCATCTCGACGTGTTCGCCGGCGCTCGCCGCGACGAGATGGTGGAGCAGGCGCTGGCGGCCGGCGCCGCCCACGTGGACATCGGCCAGCGGGACGTGCCGTGGGTCGTGCTGGTGGACCCCGAGGACTATGCGTTCTGCGTGATGCCTGAGCGCGAGTTCTACCGGGACACCGGCCCGATCGGTGGCTTGCCGCTCGATGCCGACGACATCCCCGCTGCCACCGAGTTCTGGCTCGCGGCCTCCGACTGGGTCCCCGATGACCGCTACGCCCACACGCTGCGCCACCCCTCCGGCGCCGGACCGTTGCTCGGATTCACCGAGCCCGTCGAGCCCAAACGCGGCAAGAACCCGATGCACCTCGACCTGCGCGCGCCTGCTGGAGTCGACTACGAGGAGACGCTCGCGGCCCTCATCGACCTCGGCGCCACCCCACTCGACCACGACTGGGGGCCGCTCGACTGGACGGTTCTCGTGGACCCTGGCAACAACGAGTTCTGCCTGCTGCGACCGCGCTCCTGATCACCGCGCGCGGCATCATGGACCCATGAGGCGGGTCCATCTGGTCGTGCGCGGGAAGGTTCAGGGCGTGGGCTACCGCTACTCGATGCAGCGGCGCGCCGCCGACCTGGGTGTCGTCGGCTGGGTGCGCAACCGCCGCGACGGCAGCGTCGAGGCCGAGATCGAGGGCACCGACCAGCAGGTGGAGGCGATCCTCGCGTGGGCCGAGCAGGGGCCGCCCATGGCACATGTCGACGCCGTGACCGTCACCGAGGTCGACCCCACCGGCGAGTCCGGCGGCTTCGACACCCGCTCGACGCACTGAGCCGGCGCGTCGTGGAACGAGTCGCACGCGCGATCGCCGCAACCGCCCATGACAACCGGTTGCCGCGGCGTCGAGCGTGTGATTCGTTCCAGCTGGTTCAGCCGATGTCACCGTCGACATAGACCCAGCGGCCTGCGCGACGCTCGAACCGACTCACCTCGTGGAGTCGTTGACCAGGTGCGGTGGCGACGAACTCGACGGTCCCACGGTCGTCGTCGGTGCCGCCGTCGGCGGTCCTGACGATCTCGAGCCCGGTCCAGGCCACGCTCGAGGTGACCGCCCGCGGACGCGTGCGCGGGTGCCAGGTGCGGAACACGTAGTCGTCGCGGCCGCGCACGTACGCGGAGTACCTCGAGCGCATCAGGGCTTCGGCGGTGGGGGCCGGGGCGCCGTCGTGGAACGGCTCGCAGCACGCGCCGTACGGCAGGTCGCTGCCGCACGGGCAGGCAGGTGCGAGGCTCACCCGGGCAGTCTTGCGCACACGGGCGAGGAGAGCAGCCTCACCGGGGCACCGCCGTCGGGCCGTGGCCTCCTCCACAGGGGGTGACATGCCCATCGCCGGATCGGCGAGAAGTATGGATGAATAGGGCCATGACGGCGACGGCGTATCTCACCGGGCTCGGGGCCTACCTTCCCGGAGAGCCGGTGGGCAACGACGAGGTCGCCAGCAGGTTGGGCGGCGTGGACAAGCGAACCGAGCGGATCCGGCGCCGGATCCAGAACGCCAACGGGATCCAGCAGCGGTACTACGCGATGGACACCGACGGCCGGACCACCCACCTGAACGAGGAGCTCGCCACCCACGCGATCAACGCGGCGCTCGCGGACCGGGGCCTGCGCGCGAGCGATCTCGGGATGCTGGCGTGCGCCACCACGCAGGGCGACCTGCTCGTGCCCGGGTTCGCCTCGATGGTGCACGGACGGCTCGGCGGCGGCCCGATGCAGACGCTCACCGCGACCGGTGTGTGCGCCTCCAGCATCGCGGCGCTGGACGCTGTGGTGAGCAAGGTCCGCCTGGGGGAGCACCCGCGCGCGGCGGTGGTCGGCTCCGAGTTGTCCAGCAGGTGGCTGCACCAGCGGCGGTTCGAGGGCGTCGAGGACCACCTCGACGCCCACTTCCTGCGGTGGATGCTCTCCGACGGCGCCGGTGCCGCGATCGTGGAGTTCCAGCCGCGACCGGACCGGCCCTCGCTGCGGGTCGACTGGGTGCGGCAGGTATCGCTCGCCCACGAGCACGAGGTCTGCATGCGGGCAGGCCTCGACGGGGACTCCCTCGAGGCCGGATCGACGTGGCAGGACTTCGACGACGTCGCGAGCGCCGAGCGCGCCGGGCTCCTGCAGATCCGGCAGGACACCTCGGTGCTGGGCGACCTCGCGAAGGTCGGCCTCGCGCAGTTCGAGGAGCTCGTGGACCTCGGTCTGGTCGACCTCAAGAAGCTCGACCACGTCATCTGCCACTACTCGACCAACGCGTTCCGCGATGTCGTGTTCGACGCGCTCGCGGCCCGCGTGCCCGGCTTCGACTCCCGCCGATGGTTCTCCAACCTGGAGACCTGCGGCAACACGGGCGCGGCCAGCATCTACATCGCCCTGGACGAGGCGTGGCGCACCGGCCGACTGCAGCCGGGCGAGACCGTGCTGCTCGCCGTGCCGGAGTCGGGACGATTCTCGTTCGGATTCGCCCATCTGACCGTCGTCGAACCTCGCGCACAAAGGAGCACCTCAGCATGACCGACACCACCGCCGCCCCGGTCGAGGGCTTCGTCCCCCCGGCACGCGACACCCGGCCGCTGCTGGACCGCCTCGCCGAGGTCTGGACCGACTTCGAGGCGCGGCTCGAGCAGGTGCCGATCCTGCAGGCGCTCGCCTCCGGCGACGTCACGCTCGAGGACTATCACCGGCTGCTGCACAACCTGCGCCAGCAGGTGGTGGACGGGTCGCTGTGGATCGCCCGGGCCGCATCGAACTTCGACATGGACCACTTCGACCTGCGCTCCGCCGCGATCAGCCACGCGCTCGAGGAGCACCGCGACCACCTGCTGCTGCAGCGCGACTACCTCGCGATCGGCGGGTCGCTGGAGACGCTGCAGGCCGGGCGCAAGAACATCGGCTCGCAAGCTCTCTCGGGCTACATGTTCAGTGTCGCGAGCCGGCCGAACCCGGTGGCCTGCCTCGGCGCGATGTTCATCATCGAGGGCCTCGGCGCGCAGAAGGCGGGGGAGTGGGGTCGCCGCTTCGCCGACGTGCTCGGGCTCGCCGACAACCAGGTCCACTTCATGATCTATCACGCCGAGGCGGACGTGGAGCACACCGGCACCATGGACACCTTCCTGTCCTCGGACCGCCTCGACGCCGATGCGCAGGAGGCGATCGTCTCCTGCGCGAAGGTCGTCGCCAGGCTGTACGTCATGCAGCTCACCGAGCTGGACGAGATCTGAGCATGAGCCCGGAGTTCGTGCGGTCCGACCCGAGCATGTGGGAGGCGATCTTCGCCGATCCCTCGATACCGCTCGACAAGCCGCTGACACGGATGATCATCGATGACCAGCGGCGTACGTCGCGGCGCTGGCTCTACCCCTACGCTCGCTTCTTCTCCCGCGTGCTGGTGGCCGTGCTGTCGCTCGTCAAGAGGGTGGCACCGGGGCGATGGATGACGCTCACCACGATGGACAGGCTGTGCCTGTGGTTCCTGCGCAGGTTCGTGGCAGCCGACGCCGTGGAGCTGCTGATCCGGCACTTCGTCGTCGAGACCAACCTCGTCAACTTCATCATCAACAACACCGAGGCGAAGATCGCCCCGGTGACCCTGCGCCCGACCACGCTTCAAGGACTGGGTGACAACGCCGTCGTCGAGCACGATGTCAACGTCTACGACCTCCTGATCGCCCTCGAGGACGTGCGTGTGGACGCCCCCGACCAGCTCGACTTCAGCGGCATCGACGTGCCGCCGCTGGATCCCGAGCGCAAGCGGCGGCGAATCCTTCAGCTCGATATCCAGACCGCCCTGTGCCTGATGAACATCCCGTTCTGCATGGCGCTCAGCCTCGAGGAGTTCCGCCGCGCGATCCACTCGCTGCGGTTCGACGACTCGTTCCTGGAGATCCTCGCGCTCGTCTGCGAGGACGAGACCTTCAAGCACTGGAAGATGGGCGGCTTGAGCCTCTGGATGGACACCAACGTGGACGTCCCGCAGCTGGTCTACCGCCACGCGCTGGTGTGCGAGTACGCCCACGCGCATCTGGCCAAGCTCGCGCGCGAGCAGCGCATCGGCTGAGCCCCGACGACACCGACCCGGCAGGAGGTCACGGACCACGATGCCCGCACGTGTGACTGCCGCCGCGCGGCGAACGATGATGGAGGTCAGCAAGGCCTACTTTCTCGATGGCCGCACCAAGGTGCAGATCGCCGACGACCTCGGGCTGTCGCGGTTCCAGGTGGCGCGTGCGCTCACCAAGGCCCGCGAGGTAGGGATCGTCACCATCAGTCTGGCCAGCGGCGCGCCGATGCCGAAGTTGTCCGAACGGCTGCGCCGGCACCTGCGGCTGGAGCGGGCACACGTGGTCGAGGCGTACGGCGACGAGAACAGTCTGCGGATCGTGGTCGGTCAGGCCGCCGGCGGCGTGCTCGCCGAGCGGCTCGACGACGGGGAGGTGCTCGGTCTGGGTTGGGGCCGCACGCTCGACGCGATGGTCGACCGCCTCGACCATCTGCCGGCCGTCGAGGTGGTGCAGCTGTCCGGCCACTTCGGTGCGGACATCCGGAATGCTGCCGCCGAGCTGACGCGTCGGACGGTCGCGCTCACCGGTGGCTCCGCTCACGCGATCCCGGCGCCGTTCTTCGATGCCGACGCGCGAGCTGTGAACGCGCTGCGGCGTCATCCCGAGGTAGCGGCCGTGGTGGCGGGATTCGCTCGCATCACCACCGCCGTGGTAGCCGTCGGTGCGGTGCGGCCACGCCCGATCTCGATCGCATACTCGGGTGTGCCCGATCGCTTCATCGAGCAGGTGGTCCAGTCTGGAGCCGTCGGCGAGGTGGGCGGGAACCTGTTCGCCGAGGACGGTACGGTCATCGACTCCTCACTCTGGCGGCACACGTTGTCGGTGACCGCTGAGCAGCTGCGGCAGGTCCCCCGGGTGGTTGCGGCCGCCGGTCATCCGGTCAAGGCGGCCGCGGTCCGGGCGGTGTGTGCGGCCGGGCTGCCCACGGACCTGGTGGTCGACGTCGAGCTCGCGGAGACGCTGCTGCGGATGCCACCGGTGCTCGAACACGCTCGATCGGGAGCGCCCTGACCGCCGGGTTCCGGGTCGGACGGACCGTGATGAGATTGTGACGCGCTCATATGAGCGATCGGCGGGTGCGGCGAGGCCGGGCAGGGAGTGGCCCGTGTCAGGGTGGCCACGCAGCCACCGGGCGTGAACGCCGGGTCCACCAACGAGGGCGACCAGGCAGTTCTCGGCGGAGGCATCGGGCTGCCCGTCAGCACCCCGAGCCCACTCTCGCAAAGGACAGTTGTTGAGCGTCGCCATCTCGATCTCGGACGTCGTCAAGCGCTACGGCGACACCACGGTGATACCGGACCTCTCCCTCGACATCGGTCGCGGAGAGTTCTTCACGTTGCTCGGGCCCTCGGGCTGCGGGAAGACCACTCTGCTCCGGATGATCGCGGGCTTCAACACGATCGAGGCCGGTGACATCCACTTCAACGAACAGCGGATCAACGACGTCGAGCCGTCGAAGCGGCGCATCGGGATGGTCTTCCAGAACTACGCGATCTTCCCGCACCTGAGCGTGCGCAAGAACGTCGAGTTCGGGCTCCGCAACATGGACTTCCCCCGCAAGGACGTCCGCGACAAGGCGCAGGAGTACATCGAGCTGGTCCAGATCGAGCGCTGGGCCGACCAGATGCCCGACCGCCTCTCCGGCGGCCAGCAGCAGCGGGTCGCGCTGGCACGCGCGCTGGTCACCTCGCCCGAGGTGCTGCTGATGGACGAGCCGCTGTCCAATCTGGACGCCAAGCTCCGGGTCGAGATGCGTGAGGTGATTCGCGAGATCCAGAAGCGCGTCGGCATCACCACGGTCTACGTCACGCACGACCAGGAGGAGGCGATGGCCGTCTCGGACCGCATCGCCGTGATGCGTGATGGGGTGATCCAACAGCTCGGTACGCCCCGCGAGCTGTACCACCGGCCAGCCAACATGTTCGTCTCAGGCTTCATCGGACGCACCAACGTGCTCGACGGGCAGCTGCTGCTGAAGGACGGCGTTGCGCACGTCACCGTCGCGGGAGCCGACCTGGTCATCCCCGACCTGCCCGGTGCCGCCAGTGCGGTGGGCCCGGTCCGGGTCGCCGTGCGGCCCGAAGAGTTCGTGCTCGACACGCGCGCGAGCAGCGGCATCCCCGCCACCATTGACCACGGCGTATTCCTCGGCCTCAACACCCACTACTTCCTCACGCTGAAGGTCGGCACGGCCGTCGAAGCGGTGCAGGAGTCGGAGTTCGACGAGTCGCTCGAGCCAGGCACCGAGGTATTCCTCGACATCAAGCGGCACAAGGTGAACGTGTTCGACCGCGACGGATCGGTGAACCTCCGCAGCGCCCCGGCGACTCGGGAGAGCGTGCCGTCATGACCACCATGATGACGATGCCGGAGCCCAAAGCGGCGCGCAGATCCAAGATCCTCGGAATGGACGTCTGGACGGCGGTCTCGCTCGGTCTGCTGCTGCTGTTCGGCATGTTCCTGCTGTACCCGCTCTTCGGGGTGCTGAAGGAATCGGTGGTCGACGGCGATGGTGGCTTCACGTTCGCGAACTTCATCCGGTTCTTCGCGAACGACTACTACGTGGGGACAATCCGCAACAGCTTCGTGGTGAGCCTCGCCGTGACGGTGGTCTCGCTCGCGATCGGTGTGCCGTTCTCGTACTTCTACACCTACTACCGACTACGAGGGTCGAAGCTGCTGTTCGTCGGTGCGGTGCTCTCCTGCATGTCGGCCCCGTTCATCGGCGCGTACGCGTGGATCCTGCTGCTCGGACGCAACGGCGTGGCCACGCGCCTGCTCGAGACGGTCCTTCCGTTCAAGATCGGCAGCATCTACGGCTTCGGCGGGATCGTGCTCGTGCTGAGCCTGAAGCTGTTCCCGCTGGTGTCCGTCTACATGAACGCCGCGTTCCGCAGCGTCGACCGGTCGCTGCTCGAGGCGGCCTCGCTGATGGGCAGCACCGGGCTCAAGCGGATCTGGCAGGTCATGATCCGGCTCACGGTCCCGACGCTGCTCGCAGCCTCGCTCCTGGTGTTCATGCGCGCGTTCGCCGACTTCGGCACACCGATGCTGATCGGCGAGGGGTACCGCACGTTCACGGTCGAGATCTACAACCAGTACCTGGGTGAGGTCGGCCAGAACCACAACTTCGCCGCCGCGATCGGCATCGTCGGGATCATCGTCACCGCCGCCGTGTTCCTGCTGCAGAAGTACGGTGCCAACCGGTTCAGCTTCTCGTTGAAGGCGGGCAGCCCGATCCAGAAGAAGCGGCCCCGGGGTATCGGCGGTGTGCTCATTTACGGCTACATGTACGTGCTCATCGCGCTCGCGATGCTCCCGCAGCTCTACATCGTCTATCTGTCGTTCCGGAACAACAATCAGGCGATCTTCCTGCCCGGCTACTCGCTGGACAACTATCGGATGGCGATGGGCAGGCTGCTCGGTCGATCGGTGTACAACACGATCTGGTTCGCCGTGGTGGCACTCGCCATCATCATCGTGCTCTCGGTGCTGCTCGCCTACCTCGTGGTGCGGCGTGCCAATGCGGCGAACAGCTTCCTCGACACCGTGTCGATGCTGCCCTACATCATGCCGGGCGCGGTGATCGGCATCGGTCTCGTGATCGCCTTTAACTCGCCCCCGCTGGCGCTCACGGGAACGATGACGATCATCGTCATCATGCTGGTGGTCCGGCGAATGCCCTACACGATACGGTCGGCCACCGCGACCCTGATGCATCTGCCGATCTCGATGGAGGAGGCGGCGCGCAGCCTGGGAGCCTCCAAGCTGAAGGCGTTCTGGCGGATCACCGTGCCGATGATGGCGGCTGGTGTCGCGTCGGGTGCGGTGCTGAGCTTCGTCGCGATCGTCACCGAGATGTCGGCCGGGATCATCCTGTACAACAACCGGACGATCACGCTGACCATGTCCGCGTACGTGGCGATCACCCGCGGCAGCTATGGCCTGGCGTGCGCCTTCTCCGCCATCCTCACGGTGCTCACTGCGGTGCTGCTGGCCATCTATCTCAGGTTCACCCGCGAGGAAGACGTGCGGATGTAGCAGCTGCTAGACCCGACCAGCCCCAATCCCCGATGTTGAGGAGACCGACCCATGAATCGCAAGACCTTCCTGGCCGCAGGTGGCGCACTCGTCGCCTCCGCGCTGACACTCGCCGCCTGCAGCGGCGGCGGTGGCGGCGGTGACGACAACCACCTCGTCCTGTACTCCAGCATGACCGACAACGACCTGAACGTGTTCATCGACATCGTCGGCGCAGAGTTCCCGGACATCGACATCGAGATCGTCAACGGCAGCGCCGGCGAGCTGACGACGCGGATCCAATCGGAGTCGGGCAACCCCCAGGGCGACATGATGTGGGGCGGCCTGGACACCGCCGACGGCGATCGCTACACGGACGTCTTCGAGCACTGGCTCTCCGACCACGAGGACGAGCTCCTGCCCGAGTACCGCTCGCCCAACGGGTTCTACAACGTGGATCACCTCTCCACGGTGGCGTTCGCGGTGAACACGGACATCGAGGCGGAGCTGGGCCTGGAGATCAACGGCTACGAGGATCTGCTCGACCCGCGGCTCAACGGACGGATCGCGATGGCCGATCCGACGTCGTCGTCATCTGCCTGGAACAACATCAGCAACATCATGGCGGTCTACGGCTACGACACCGACGAGTCCTGGGACTACATCGAGGCGCTTCTGGACAACGGCCTCGTGATCGTCTCGTCCTCCTCCATCCCGTTCGCCAGCACCGAGGACGGCGAGTACGCCGTCGGACTTACCTACGAAGACGGCATCGCGGCGCTGCTCAAGAGCGGTGCGTCGCACATCCGCCTCGTGTACCCCGAGGAGGGCACGAGCGCCTCGGCGTTCGGCACCGCCGTGATCGAGGGCGCACCCAACGCGGACCTGGCCAAGCAGGTCATCAACTACCTGATGAGCCCCGATGGTCAGGCCGCCTACGCCGAGGGCAGCGGCACCGTCCGCATGACCACCAGTGCCGACTACACGCTCGAGTTCCTGCCCTCGTACGACGAGGTCACCTGGGTGAACCGTGACGTGGAATGGCTGACCGAGAACCGCGAGTCGGTCGTGGATCAGTGGACCGAGCTCTACACGCGTTCGGGCGGTGCATGAGCTGAGATCGTTCGCCCTGCGCCACCGTAGGGCGGGCCGGTGGCGTCGGTCGGACCCGACTCCTGGCCGACGCCACCAATCGAACGGCAGGCGAGCAGGCAAAGTTGCTGGTCGCCGTGCCATGGACAGGAGATAGAGATGCAGACCCACACAGCACGGCGCGGCTGGATCGCGGCCGCGACAGGGGCGGCGCTGATCGCTGCCGGCCTTGCGCCGGCGTTGCCGGCGCTCGCCGACACCGACGACGGCGGAGCGGAGCCGGTGATCTTCGAGGAAGACTTCTCCGGCGGGGCGCTGCCCGAGGGATGGGATCCCGTGCTCGGCGACTGGGAAGTGGTCGACGGTCGACTGCAGTCGACCAGCGGCAGCGAGGCCGCACGGATCGGGTTCGGTCCGGAGGCGCCGGAGAACTTCCGGCTGGAGGTCACCGCTGAGTTCGTCGAGGTGGAGAACGCCGCGCGCTGGCTCAGCGTGGGGCTCGACTATCACGTCGAGGACCACTGGGGGGCCTGGCTCGGTCTGCGCAGCGGGACCACGGCGTCCAACGGTGTCGAGTTCGTGCAGCGGCCGCAGTCGGGATCGAACGCCCTGAGCGCCTACCCCGGACCCTTCGACATGGGCACCGGCACGACGCACCAGCTGGTGGTCGAGGTGCACGGGTCCTCGCTCGAGGCACGCCTGGACGGCGAGCTGCTGATGGCGACAGACGAGCTGCAGCGCACCGGTGGCAGCTTCGGATTCCGGTACAGCCGGGCCACGGTCGCCTTCGACGACATCCGGATCACCGAGATCGCGCCGCGCGCCTCGGCTCCCACGGCGCCGCAGAACGTGCACCTTCAGGAGCACGCCGACACGGCGACGATCACCTGGGACGCTCCCGAGAGTCCCGGTGCGGACGAGGACGGCCATCCGGCCACGATCGTCGGCTACGAGGTCGTGGCCGCCGCCGTCGGGACCCCGGAGGACCAGCTGGAGTGGGCCCCCGCTGCCAGTGCGGACAGGCACACCTTCACCAGGTTGCCCGACGCCGAGCAGCTGCTCCAGGTCCGCGCGGTCAGCAGCATCGGGCTGACCGGCAAGAATGGCTCCGTGGTCACGATGCGTGGCGCCGAGACCGTGGGCGGCTACAAGCTGGAGCTGACCAACGGCCCATGGCCCACCTCGCACGTGCAAGGTATCGCGGTCGATCCGGAGCAGGGCTACATCTACTACTCGTTCACCACGCTGCTGGTGAAGACCGATCTGGCGGGCAACATCGTCGGCTCGGTGGGTGGCTTCACCGGCCACCTCGGTGACCTGGACTTCAACGCCGAGGACGGTCGTGTCTACGGCTCGCTGGAGTACAAGGATGCCGAGGCGTTCTACATCGCGATCTTCGACGTCGACGAGATCGACGAGATCGGCATCGACGCACAGAACTCGCCGATCGTCTCGACCGTGTACCTCGAGGAGGTCGTGGAGGACTACACCGCCGACATGGACGGCGACGGCATCTTCGACGGCAACACCGGGGACACCGCTGACCACCGATACGGCTGCAGCGGGATCGACGGCGTCGCGTTCGGACCGGCCTTCGGCCAGACCGGCGGCCCACAGCTCCTCACGGTCGGCTACGGCATCTACAGCAACGTGGACCGCACCGACAACGACCATCAGGTCCTGCTGCAGTACGACATCAGCGACTGGCGAGGCATGGAGCAGCCGCTGAGCGAGGAGGACCCGCACCACAGCGGCCCGGACGCCGTGGACGGCAAGTACTTCGTCTTCACCGGGAACACCACCTACGGCATTCAGAACCTCGAGTACGACCCATGGCTGGAGCGGTGGTTCCTGGGCGTGTACGCGGGCGTGAAGCCCGCCTACCCGAACTATCTGATGTTCGCCGTTGACGCCGAGGCACAGCCCAGCCTCGAGACCCTCGAAGGGCTCGACGGCGAGGAGGGCCTGCTGGTGCCGCTCGCCGACGACGGGCTCGAGGATGCCGCGACCGGCCTCCGAGGGTGGAACCAGGTGGCGAACGTCGGGTTCCAGTCGCTCGGCGACGGGCTCTACTACCTCAGCACCCAGACGAGTGCCGGTGGCCAGGGATCGATCCTGACGCTAGTGACCTGGACCGGCGAGGTGCCGGAGCCCTTCGTTCCAGTCAGCCCCGATCACGCGGTTCCGCCCGCTCTCTGGGACGCCGACCAGGTGTACGTCGCGGGCGACCAGGTCACCTTCCAGGGGACCACCTGGGAAGCGAGCTGGTGGACCCGCGGGCAGCGCCCAGGCGACGTCACCGGACCCTGGCAGGAGATCCGCACCGTGGCTGACGGCACACCGCTGTGGACGGCGACGCGCATCTTCACGCACGGCGACGTCGTCGAGCACGAGGGCGTGCGCTACCAGGCGCGTTGGTGGACCCGCGGCGAGGCCCCCGATCGTGCCGGTTGGGGGCCCTGGGAAGAGCTGGACTGATGCCGTGTCCCGGGCCCGGGGAGTGCGGCGCCCGGGCGGGGAGCCCCACCACCCAGGGAGGTTA
>NZ_JBMDXJ010000137.1:0-10460 GCF_048594945.1 Pseudactinotalea sp.
CGGGCTCAGCTCGAGCAGGTCAGAGGTGTTCTCCCTGCCGGAGTATCAACCGCCGCCTGAGCCTGAGCCTGAGCTGGCCACGCTGACGTTGGCGGTCGCGGTGGTCGACGGCATGCTCGTGTTCAGCGGGAGTGGCGAGCCTGGTGCCTCGGTGCGGGTAGACACGGAGGGCGAGGAGCTCGTGTCTGCCACGGTGAACGACGAGGGCGACTGGATCGCCGAGATCGACGCCGACCCCTCGCTCGGCGGTATCACCGTGATCGCGACGCAGACCCTCGGCGACCTGGAGTCGGAGAGTAACGCGGTCCCGGTGCCGGAGATCGACGACGGGGTCGATCCTCCCGCATCGCCCCCTGCTCCGACCGCGAGCATCCTGTTCGTGGTGGGCAACCACGCCACCCTGGTCGGAACGGCCACGCCCGGTGCCGACATCGTGCTCCGCACGCCCGAAGGTGTGCACGTGGGACAAAGTCACGCCGACGACTGGCTGCCGACGTGGACCCTCGGCTTCGATGACGACCGCATCGCCGGCGACGGGCTCACCGTGGTCGCCATCCAGGTCGTCGACGGCGTCGAGTCGCCACCGAGCGCGCCGCTCTTCCTGCAGGACGGCCGGTGGAGCATCAACGAAGCCGGGTCCACCGGCGAGTCCGAGGACCTGGTCTCTTCCGGGTCGGCCACGGAGCGCGAGCCCACGGCCGACCCAGATGGCAGTCCAGTGCCCGGACCCGCCACCGAACCGGAGACGATCGTCGAACCGGAGACGACGACCGAACCCGAGCCCGCCACCGAGCCTGAGGTGACGACCGAGCCGGAGCCCGAGGTCGAGCCTGACCCCGACCCCACGATCGAGCCGGACGCCACACCCGAGTCGGACCGCACGACCGAGGCCGAGCCCACGCCGGACGAGAGCGTCGAGTAGAAGGCGGCTACGCCGTCGGGAACTCAACCCCGGTCAGCTCCTGGGACACGTCCCAGATCCGCGCGGCATCTTCGGTGCTTCGTAGTGGGGGGTAGAGGCGTGCCGGCGCAGGCGGGCCGCCGAGGCCACCGGGGCCGTGGGGTCCGTACATGATGCCCGGCTGAGCATCTGGCGCCGTGACGGCCAGGAGGGCGGGGAGCTGCGCCGACTCGACCGTGCCGACGAGGATCCCTCGTGAGGACAACCACCGGATCACCCGGACCTGCGGCGTGTCGGTGCTGCGTCCGATCTCGGGGCGCGACGCGAGCAAGCTGGTCGGCGCGACTCCCGGGTGCGAGAGGTTGCTGGTGATGCCCCACCCGAGCGCGGCGCTACGACGTTGCAGCTCCAGTCCGAACAGCCCGAGAGCGATCTTCGACTGACTGTAGGCGCGCTGGCCGTGGTACCCGCGCTCCCAGCCGAGGTCGTCCCAGTTGATCGACCCGCTCCGCGCGGCGATGCTCACCTGAGACGTCACACGCGCGCGGCCCGCGCGCAGCAACGGCAGCAGCTGCGCCACGAGCGCCACGTGCCCGAGGTGGTTGGTGCCGAGCTGCAGCTCGAAACCGTCGGCCGTCAGCTGCCGATCCGGTGGCGTCATGACCCCGGCGTTGTTGACCAGCAGGTGGATCGGCGCGCCCTCCGCCCGCAACTGCTCGCCGAGCGCGGCTACCGACGAGAGTGAGGACAGATCCAGACGGCGGAGCGAGACCCGTGCTTCCGGGTGGCGTTCGCGGATGCTCGCGACGGCGTCCTCACCCTTGTTCTCGTTGCGCACCGGCATGATCACCTCCGCGCCGGCTGCCGCCAGCCGGGTGGCGATGCCGAGTCCGATGCCGTCGCTGGCTCCGGTGACGAGCGCGCGCCTGCCTGACAGGTCCGGCAGGGCGATGGTGATGGGCGTGCGTGTCATGGCGATTGCTCCTCGCGTGGTGGTGCAGTCCACTCTGAGGGACGGGCCGGCCCGGTTCCAGGGATCGCTGATCCGTGGCTACCGGCACAGCGGGAGGGTAGAAACGTCATACGAGCACAGGAGGAGCGCGCATGATCGATCGCACCGGGCTGGCGGACTTCCTCCGGCGACGGCGGGAAGCGCTGCAGCCCGAGGACGTCGGGATGCCGCGTGGGCAACGACGCCGGACCACCGGGTTGCGCCGTGAGGAGGTCGCGTCGCTGTGCCACATGTCGACCGACTACTACGCGCGGCTGGAGCAGGAACGTGGGCCGCAGCCGTCGCTCCAGATGCTGGCGGCGATCGCCCAGGGCCTGCACCTGACGCTCGAGGAGCGCGACCACCTGTTCCGTCTCGCCGGGCACACCCCGCCGGCACGCGGTGGCAGCAGCGAACACATCAGCCCCGGGCTGCTGAGGATCCTCGACCGTCTCGACGACACACCTGCCGAGATCGTCACCGAGCTGGGCGAGACACTGCGGCAGACCCGCCTGGGCGTCGCGCTCACGGGCGACCTCACCGGGTACACCGGCCCCGCTCGCAGCATCGGCTACCGCTGGTTCACCGATCCCTCCAGCCGCGACCTGTACGCGCCCGACGAGCACGCCTTCCTCACTCGGATGTGGGCCTCGGGGCTGCGCGGTGTCGCCACGCTCCGCGGTCCCGGCTCCCGTGCCGCGCAGCTCGCGGAGGAGCTGCTCGCGCGCAGTGAGGAGTTCCGGCGCGCGTGGGAGAACCATGAGATCGGCATCCGCCCCCACACGGTCAAGCACTTCGTCCACCCCGAGGTGGGAGCGCTGGAGCTGACCTGCCAGCAGCTGCTCGACCCCGAGCAGGCCCACGCCCTCCTCGTCTACACGGCGATCCCGGGAAGCGAGAGCGCCGAGAAGCTCCGGCTCCTGTCCGTGATCGGTGCTCAGCCGATCGGCTGAGCGCGAGGGAACCACTGATCAGCGAGGTGCATGCCTGGGCCTCGCGCAGCAGGACGGAACTGATCAGTGGTTCCCTAGGCGTGGGCGGCGACCTCGTGGTTGTCGTCGTGACTGCTCGGCTCGATCTGGAACGTGGAGTGGTCCACGTCGAAGTGGCCGCGCAAGCAGCCCTGCATCGCATCGAGCACCGTACAGAACCGCTCGGGGGCGAGGACACTGTCGTCCACCACCACGTGCGCGGTCAGCACGGGCACACCGGAGGTGATGGTCCAGGCGTGCAGGTCGTGCACGGCCACCACGCCGTCCACACCCTCCAGGTGGGTGCGCACCTCCGTGAGCTCGATGTCCTCGGGCGTTCCCTCGAGCAGCACCTTCGCGACCGACCGGAGCAGCGAGAACGCTCGGGGGGCGATCAGCACGGCGATGGCGATGGATGCCACGGCGTCCGCGCGCTGCCACCCGGTCGTGGCGATCACCACCGCAGCCACGATCACGGCCACTGATCCGATCAGATCGCCGAGCACCTCAAGATAGGCGCCGCGGACGTTGATGCTCTCCTTCTGGCCACCGCGAAGCAGCATCAGGGCGACGACGTTCGCGACCAGCCCGACCGCGCCGAACACCAACATCCCGGGAGCGTGCACCTCCGGCGCCCCACCCCAGCGCCGCACGCCCTCCACGAAGACCAGCACCGCCACGACCGAGAGCACTACCCCGTTGACCAGTGCCGCGAGAACCTCGGCACGCTGCCATCCGAACGTCCAGCGTTGGTCGGCCGGCCGAGCCGCGAGCCAGGTCGCCGTGAGGGCGATCGCCAACGCGGCGGCGTCCGTGAGCATGTGGCCGGCGTCGGAGAGCAGCGCGAGCGATCCGGTCACCGCGGCGCCGATCACCTCGACGACCATCACGGTGCAGGTGATCGCGAGCGCGGCCACCAGCCGGCCCCGGTGCCGCTGTCCGGGCGTGACGTGGCTGTGCGCGTGACCCATGTCAGGCCTCGCCCCCGTGCGTGTGGACCACGGCGTGCAGGCCCTCGTCCAGCAGCTCCTCGGCGCGCTGCACCAGCGCGCCCAGCGAGGTGGTGGTCAGCGAGTAGTACGTCGAGCGGCCCACCGCGCGCGGCGCGACCAGCCCGGCCTCGCGCAGCACCGCCAGGTGCGCCGAGGTGGTCGACTGGGCGAGTCCCACCTCGGTGACGAGATCGACCACCCGCCGTTCGCCGTCGGCCAGCGAGTGCACGATCTGCAGCCGGGCCGGCTCGGCGAGCGCGCGAAACACGGCCGCAACCGCCTCGTGGTCGTGCCGCGTGGTGACACAGCTCCCGTCAGCGCCATCCCGCGATATCATCGTCATACAACGATGTTATCGCTCAGGAACGCTTCTGAGCAAGCGCCGCCGGTCTCAGGACGCGGCAGACTCCGGGAAGCGCTTGGCGTTCCGGGCGCGGGCCTTCTCGCGCTCCACCTCACGGTCCTTCGGAGGCGCGGTCGTCACCAGGTCGGCGAGCAGGTGCTCCGTGGCGTGCGCGATCTCGGCGACAGCGCGATCGAACACCTCCTGATTGGCCTTGGAGGGCTTGGTGGTGCCGCTGATCTTGCGGACGTACTGCAGCGCGGCATCGTGGACCTCTTGCGAGGTGGCGTGGGGCTCGAAGTTGTGGAGGGGTCGAATGTTGCGGCACATGCGTTCAGGCTGGCACGCGCCACTCCCATGGGCAAGGCTCGCAGCCCGGTCGACCCGTGGGGCCGACCGGGCTCCGGTCTTGATCAGTGCTGCTGACGGCGTCGCATCACGAGCATCGTCGCGCCCACCATGATCAGGGCGAGCGCCCCGATCAGGGCTCCCACCCCGACGTCGGCACCCGTGTCGGGCATGCCTGGGCGGGTCGTCACGGTGGTCGGCTCGTCGGTCGGCCCGGCGGGCTCGGTCGGGTCCTCGGTCGCGTCCGTGGGCGGGTCCGTGGGCGGTACGAGCGTCGCGGTGTTGGTCAGATCGACAGCCACCACTGCGCCGGCAGCAACCGTCACGCTCGCCGAGGAGAACACCGGCGCGCCCCAGGTCAGCCCGTCGATCGGGTCAGGGGTCACCTCGGTGAGCGTCACCTCAGCACCGGCCGGAAGCTGATCCCTCTCCACCACGGTGCCGTCGGCCGGCACCACGAGCTCACCGGAGCCGGCCTCGAACCCGGCCCCGGCGGGGTAGGAGTAGGCCACGACGAAGGTGAGATCGTTCGGGACCTGGGCTGCGCCGTCGCCGCTCATGATCTTGGTGACCGAGAAGGATCCGGTGAGCAGGGTGGCCTCGTTGGTGAGTGTGACCTCGAGCGTGGTTCCGGAGCCGAGCGTGAGGTCGTTCTCGGAGAACACCGGGTCCGCCCAGGTCACGGTCTCGGGCGCGGACGGCGTGTCCTCGGTCAGGTGCACGGTCGAGCCGCGCGGGAAGCTGTCGCTGACCCAGGTGTCGCCGCCGGCGACCTCGAAGGTGCCGTCGAGCACGTCACCAGCGGGTGTCGTCACCTCGTACGTGCCGGAGTAGGTGATGCCCTCGACCGCGCCGACAGCGCCGAGCACCTCCTTGGTGATCGAGAACCGCCCGACGTTCGTGCCCGATCCCGACCCGCCGCCGCCCTGGCGGACGACCTCGGCGGTCACGGTCTTCGTGGTCTCGGTGCCGATCGTGAGGTCGGCCTCGTTGGTGTAGGTGCCGGTGGCACCGCCGTCGGTGACCGCGGTCATGTAGTCGACCACGTAGAAGTAGCCCTGCTCGGTGGTCAGGGTGACTGTGCTGAGGTCGTCGGAGACCGTGTAACGGCTCGGGTCGAGCAGCTGGTAGCTGCCCGGCACCTGCCGGCCGTTGCCGTCGATCACCAGCTGGTCGGTGTGCCGCACGCTCACGCCGGTGATCTCCTGCGCCGGGCCCACCCGGTCCGTGACCGTGAGCTCCTGGCCCCCGGCCATGCCGGTGGCAGGCGCCTTCACCACCACGCGCCAGTGCACGGTGCCTGTGGCGGTGTCGTACGTGCCCCACTTGTAGCTGCCCCGCCCGGTGAACTCGCAGTCCGCCGAGCACGGACCCGCCGGCGGGGTCACGGTGATGGCGCCCTCGACGCCATCGATGTCGTACGTGACCTCGGTCTCCTCGGTGACTTCGGTGGTGACCGCAACCCAGAAGGACGCCGAGCCCGAGATGTTCAGGGGGTTGGCGGCGAGGTAGTCGTCGTCGAAGTCGCACACGAGCTGGGTGCGCGTCACGGAGCACTGCCCCATGGCCGCACCATCGGGATCGAGCATCGGGAACGAATCGGTGCGGCCCTGCAGTTCAGGCGGCAGGTCGACGACCAGGCCCGCAGGTGTGGCCGCGTGGTCCGGCAGCGTCCACGAGAGATTGAGCTCCGCGGTGCTGCCCTGCGTGGTGGAGTCCTGCGTGAACTCCGCCGAGGTGATGGTGGCGTCGGTCGCGTACGGCGGTGCCGCCGTGGCCGTGCTCGCCCCGATGATCGCGCTGAGCAGCAGCGCGAGGATGCCGATGATGCCCGCCGACCGGCGGCGGGCATGCGAATGAGACGTGCGCATGGTCCTCCAGGGCATGCCGCAGCGCGGCCACCCAGTTCTGTCGCCCCGAACGGCGGGACGGTTCCCCTAGCAGTCGGCGACGAACCCCCTACGGTCGATGTCGCACGACGCCGTCACGCTAACCCGCCACCCGCGCTTCAGGTCAGGTTGATGCTGCGACGACCAGGGGGATCTCGGGCGGGGCAGGTTCGCCCCGCGGGGTGGGCGGGTGAGTGATGCTCGACGGCGAAACGCCCCGGGTGGGGAGTCCTCACCAGGTCGATGGGCACGAGATCGGGCCGGTACTGCCACGATGGGGGTGTGCCGTGCACGCGGGGACGTGTTCGTGTGCCATCCGAGAGGGAGTTGCTGTGACTGTCGAGCCACCACGCGCGGTTGCGACCATCCGAGCCGACGGGAACGCCGAGGTCGTCATCGACGGCGTCGCCCAGCGAGTTCTCGCCACCACGCTCGAGCAGACGCGCGCCGACGTGGTCGCACGCGTCGCCGCAGTGGCGCGGGCCGAGGGACGTGCCGTGCAGGTCGACACCTACGATCCCGAGGGCCGGTTCGTGCTCACGGTCAACCCCGATGGCTCACTCGGCGAGATGAGCAGCAGCGACCTGCCGGAGGACACGATCCCGCCGGCCCAGGCCACCGCGAGCGCACCGGAGCCGCCGAGCGCGCCGGCGCCGCAGGACCCGGTGGCCGCGTGGGGGCCACCCGGATCCGCGCCGCTCGCGCCCGCCACGCCCGCCGAGCAGACCCCGCCCGAGCCCGAGCAGCATGCGCCTGTGCCGTATCCGCAGCCCGCCGAACCCGGTGGCGTGGCGTCGTGGATGCGCACCGCTGCCACCGGCCCGGCGAGCTCGCCGCCACGGCCGGCCGAGTCGCAGCAGCCCGCACCGGCGCAGCAGTCGGGCTCGCCGTGGACCCCGGGGCCGCAGCCCGCACCCCAGCCGAACCCGCAGCCGCAGCCCGTCCAGCAGTACGAGCAGTACGAGCAGCCCGCGCCGCCGCAGCAAGCGGCTCAGCAGCCCCAGCAGCAAGCGTTCCCGCCTTCGCCCACCTACCAGGGCGACGCACAAGGACAATCGGCCTCCGCCGTCGGGCAGTTCATGCCCGAGCAGCCGATGACCCGGCGACAGATGCGTGAGTCGTTCCTCAAGAGCGAGCAGTCGGAGGCGCCGGCGAGCAAGGGGTTCCGTGGCACGTTGGCGCGGATGGGTGTGCGGACGCAGCCGTCGGCGGCCGAGCGCGCGGAGCGGGAAGACATTCACGCGGTCTCGCAGCACTGGCCGGGCGTGCGCACGATCGCGGTCGTCAACGGCAAGGGTGGGGCGAACAAGTCGCCGAGCACCGCACTGCTCGCTGCCACGTTCGCGCGCTACTCCGGCGCGGCGACGATCGCGTGGGACAACAACGAGACGCGCGGCACGCTGGGCTGGCGCACGGAGCAGGGACCGCACGAGTCGACCGTGCTCGACCTGATCCCGCGGACCGCCGAGCTGCTCGAGGTGACCGCGCGTGCCGGCGATATCAGCCACTACGTGCACCACCAGGCCGCGGACAAGTACGACGTGCTGCGGTCCAACCCGAACCTCCTCAGTTCCGAGCAGCGGATCAGCGGCGAGGACGTGGACGCGATCCACGACGTGCTCGGCCGCTACTACCGACTGGTTTTCGTGGACTCCGGCAACGACGAGTCCGCCGAGCACTGGCTCCGCATGATCGACAAGGCCGATCAGCTCGTGGTTCCCACGATCGCCAAGCCCGAGCACGCCGAAGCCGGCGCGCTGCTGCTGGAGGCGCTCATCAAGCGGGGCGGCCGGTCCGCTGAGCTCGCGCAGCGGGCGGTCGTGATCGTGTCGCAGGCGCGCGAGAAGGATGCCAACCCCTCCGCCGCCGAGATCGCGCGCGGGTTCGAGGGATGGGTGGCCGCCGCGGTGACGATCCCGTTCGACCGGGCGATGGTGGAGAACGTGCTGCGGTTCGACTCCCTCCACGCCACCACCCGGCGGGCGTGGTTGCGCGCCGCCGCAGCGGTGGCGCGGCAGCTGTAGGAAGGCGCCGGCCGCACCGTCACTGATCCGGGAAGTGCCCCGGCAGGAGGCGGTGCAGGTCAGACTCGTGGTGCGGCAGTGGGGCCAGCCTCCCCTCCACACGCAGCAGCAGGATCTCGCGCGGACCGGTGAACGGCGAACCGACGGTCAGGCTCGCAGCGACGCCTGGATGCCGGGGTGCGAGGAACACCCGCCCGTGAGGATCGGTGAGCACGGTTCCCGCCTCGGGCATGGCCGTGATCCTGCGGGCCAGCTCGTCCCGCCAAGCGGTCGCCTGCTCCTGGTCGGGCTCGACCGTCAGGATCGTGGGGAACCCGGTCTCGTGGGCGATGAGCACGAGCCACTGCCCGGGCCGGACGGTGTACGTCTGGGGTGCCTTGCGCGCCATGCCCCCAGCGTGGACAGCCGAGATGAACAGCGGATGACCCGCCGTCGATCGCGGGGCCGGTCACACTTCCGGCGGCGCCGTCGTCTTCTTGAGGATGCCCGCACACCGCGGGGTCGAACAAGGAGAACTCATGCTCACCACGCTCGAGCCCCATCTGACCGACTTCACCGGCACCGTCATCACGCCGGACCTGCCCGAGTACGCCGCTGCCGCTCGCACGGCGCTCGTCGAGGCGGCTCCGGACATCGTGCTGCGCCCGCGGGACATCACGGACGTGCAGCGCGCGGTCCGCGCCGCTGCCGCTTCAGAGCTCCCGCTCGCCGTGCGCGGCGGTGGCCACTCGTTCGCCGGTCTCGGAACGGTCGACGGCGGGATCGTCATCGATCTCGGCTCTCTCGACTCGGTCGAGGTGCTCGACGGCGGTCGTGTTGTTCTCGGGGGTGGCGCCACCTGGGGTGGGGTCGCCGAGGCGCTCGCTCCCCACGGGCTGGCGATCTCGTCAGGCGACAGCGCCTCGGTGGGGGTCGGCGGGCTGACGCTCTCGGGCGGCATCGGCTGGATGGTCCGCTCCCGCGGACTCGCACTGGACAGCCTCGTCTCGGCGCAGCTGGTGACGGCCGACGGCGAGACCCTCACCGCGAGCCGCGACCAGCACCCCGACCTGTTCTGGGCACTCCGCGGCGGCGGTGGCGGCTTCGGCATCGTGGTCGCCTTCGAGTTCCAGGCACAGCAGCTGGAGGCGATGACCTTCGGCACCCTCGCCTTCCCCGCGGGTGAGACCGCACAGGTGATCGCTGGGTGGGCGGCGCATATGCGGCAGGCGCCGCGCACGCTCGCGTCCACGGTGAGGATCGCCGATCCGTTCGCGGGCGGGGTCGACGCCCCGATCGTCATCACGGTGGCGGCCACCGATGAGCTCGCGGAAGCTGCGATCGCGCCCCTGCGCGAGCTGGGGACGGTGAGCTCGGACGACGTCCGGCGACGTCCCTATCTCGACGCCCTCGAGCCGGGCATGACGCTCCCCTCGGGTCTGCGGCTGACGGTGCGGAGCGGGTTCGTGCCGGCGGCGCATGTCGATGCTGCGCTGGCCGAGGTCGCTGCAGTTGCCTCCGCACCGCAACCGGCGACGATCGCGCTGCACAGCCTCGGCGGTGCCGTGTCCGATGTCGGCGTTGACGAGACCGCGTTCACCCATCGCCGGGCCGAGCTGCTCGTCACGACCTTCGCCGGCGGTCCCGCTGCAGCGTTCGCGGGGGTGCGCTCGGGCGTCGACGCCGTGTGGTCACGGCTGGCTCCGCACACCGACGGTGCATATGCCAACTTCCTCGACGACAGCTCGCCCGACGCCGTGGCGAGCATCCATCCCGAGGCGACGCTCCGCCGTCTGGCACGCATCAAGGCGACCTACGACCCAGGGTTCCTGTTCTCGGGGACTCCGGCGTCGGCGGCTATCGCTAACCTCGGAGCAGATGAAGGGGAACGATGAGCGTCACGCAGCCGGGTAGCGGCGACCTCGCCGAGGAGTTCGACGCCCACCGGCGCTACCTCTCGACGGTCGCCTATCGGATGCTCGGCTCGCACGCCGATGCCGAGGACGCCGTCCAGGAGGCGTG
>NZ_JBMDXJ010000138.1:0-6354 GCF_048594945.1 Pseudactinotalea sp.
GGTCGCCCGCAACGACTGGGCACTCAGCTCGTTCACGCCAGGAGCACCGTTCGGCGGCGTCGGCCGCTCCGGGATCGGGAACTATCACGGCCGCTACGGCTTCGACCGCTTCACCCACCAGCGCTCGGTGGTGGGGTCCAACCTGCCGGTCGCGATCACGCAGCTCACCGGGCCGCTGGTTGACGCGCGGTTCCACGAGGCTCTCCGTTCCGGAGTCGACGTCTACCGCCGACTGCTGCGCTCGCGCCTGCACGGCTGACGCCTCGGTGCGCGGGGGTGCTCGCTCGCCTCGGGCCGGTGCGTTGCCCGACGGGCGCACCGGACCGAGGCAGCTGCCGTGGTCTCAGAGCAACCGGACCTCGCGGGCCCAGATCGACTTGACCGACTGCGTGTTCGGAGTCCAGTCGGCTCCGCGGTCTCCGAACGTCAGGATCCGGTCGCCGCCGAGAGAGACCAATGAGCCGTTGCCTGAGTTCATGTAGTCGACGACCGTCGGCGTGCTCCACGACTGGCCTTCGCCATCCGGTGACGCGAGCAGAGACTGCCCCGGTCGGCCGACCCAGAGCACCATGGTGCCGTCCGGCATCGGCAGCAGGTCAGGGAACACCCCGACGACCGGGATCTCGTTCGGCCCGGCGACGACGGGCTGGGCCGCGGACCAGCTGTGCCCGTCGTCCGACGAGGTCGCCTGGTAGAGCGGCTGATAGTTCCCGGTTCGCATGACGGCGAGAATGTCACCGCTGCCGGTGATGGCGAACGCCGCTTCGCCGAACCCCTCGTACCGTGGGTGGTCGGAGAGATGAGGGTCCACCGCGACCGTGGAGCGGACCTCCCAGTTGATCCCGCCGTCGGTGGAGGCGAGCAGCACCGAACGGTAGCGCGAGTCGTTCTCGTAGTACCCGTAACCAGACTGGTAGAGGGTGCCGTCGTCCTCGACCACCGAGTGCACCAGCACGAACCCGCCGAGGCGAGATCCGGGTCTGCTGGTGGCGTCGGAGATCGGTCGCATCGCCTCCGGGGCCGTCATCAGGCCTTCGCGATGCTGCCAGGTCAGGCCACCATCCTCGGACACCGCTGTCGGTACGACGGCCTGCTTCTCGCCAGAGTCCTCGACCATGAAGGTGTGATAGTTCACCGCGAGCAGGGTGCCGTCGTCCAGCGCGGACAAGTAGAAGGACTGCTCGTCCGGGAACGGGTTCCGTTCGTCGACCTCTGTCCAGCTCTGCCCCGCATCGACAGAGGCCGCAAGCGCGGTGCCGGTGTCATGGGTGGCGTCGCCGTGCACGGGATACCCCACCAGCACCTCCTGCTCGCCGGTGGCAGTCGTCTGTACGGTCGCTGTGTTGGGCATCTGCATGAAGCCCTCCGACGTCGAGTCGATCGTCACGGGCTCGGAGACCGAGAAGACTCGCTCGCGCGGGGGCTTGGCGGTGTGCCGCCCGTCTGCGAAGCGGATGTCGTCGACGAGCATCGAGTCGCCTGTCGTGGCGCTGCCCGGACTGGAGAGCTGAAAACCCGTGATCGCTGCCACGGGCGTGATGCCCACGGGTCCGGTCGGTCCGACGTAGTCGTGACGATGCGGCTTGCCCGGGCGAGCGTGATCGCCGACGTAGACGAGCGCGCGTTCCATGTCGCGGGTCACCTGCACCGCGACGGCGTTCCAACGGTCTGCGCGAACGGTTCCGGCAGCTCCCAGCTGAGTCCATCCCAGGGAGTCCTGCGCGAGCCCGTCGAACCACCACAGCGACCCGTCGGGCTTGAGCCACAGGTGGAAGACCGGGGTGGTGGAGTCTGTCCTGCCCTCGATGCGCCCCAGCAGAGACAGCAGCACACCTTGAGTGAGCTGCTCAGGCTTGATCTGCAGCCGTAGATCGGCCCCGTGCTGCTCGTCGCCGTCGCAGATCATCACGGCTTGTGCGCTGTCGCTGTCGTCCCGCACACGCAATGACCTGTGGCCGCGGTAGGCGTCATCGGCGGTGACCGCGGCGGCGACGGCGCCCTCTGGGGTGCGGCAGTCGGCAGGGATCGAGCCGACCGCATCGTGTTCGAACGACCATTCCCTCTGGCCGCCGTGACCACCGGGGCCACCGTGGGCGCTCGCCGCCGGTGTCATGGCCACGAGCAAGGCCGTCGCGAGACCGGCGACGGCAGCGGCGAACGCCGGTCTGCGTCGGTGTCGTGTGGAGTTGTGCACGTGCTCTCCTGTCGTCTGAATGCGCTTCGTCGCACTGGGGGCCAACGTGGAACACTGTTCTACATCAACGGGCCGGATATCGGAAGAGCGGAAACGCAATCCGTCTCGCTTGCGTAACAAGTGCGTGAAATCGATGTCTCGATCGCCCGCGAGGTGTCATGATGGCAACATGGAACGCCATGCCACGCCGACCGCGGGCCCCGATCGGGGGCCCGCGAGCTCGGATGAGGACCGCCCGCGGTCTGTTCCAGCCGACTCCCAGAACCGGCAGCGAGCCTCTGACGTCGATGGCATCCGTCCAGGGGCGCAGATGCGGTCACCGGTTCGCCGTGGGCGGGCACTGGCTGCACGAGCTGCGCGCGTGATCCCCGGCGGCGTGAACTCCGCGACTCGACGGATCGGCCCGCCATGGGCGTTCGACTCGGCCCGAGGCGCTCGCGTGGTCGACCTCGACGGTCGGGACTACCTCGACTTCCACGCCGCGTTCGGCGCGGTGCTCTTGGGCCATGCCGACGAGCGGGTCGCGCGCCCTGCTGCCGCGGCAGCGGCACGTATGGACCTGGTGGGCCTCGGCGTCACCGCGCTCGAGGTCGAGCTCGCCGAGCTCGTCGTCGAGGCGATTCCCTGCGCCGAGATGACGATCTCGACCATGAGCGGCTCCGAGGCCGTGGCTCAGGCGGTGCGCTTGGCCAGGGCCGTCACCGGCCGCCGCCGAATCCTGAAGTTCCAAGGCTGCTTCCATGGCAGCTACGACGCCGTGGCACGCAACGTGATCTCGCCGCCCGAGCGAACCGGGCGCTGGGACCCGCTCTCCTCCGGCATCCTCCCCGATGCGCTCGAGCACACACTCGTCGCCGAGTTCAACGACCTGGCCTCGGTGCAGTCTCTCCTCGAGGAGCATTCCGGGGAGGTGGCCGCCGTCCTTCTCGAGCCGACCCCCCACAACGTCGGCGCGCTGCTGCCCGAGCCAGGCTTTCTCGAAGGACTGCGCGAGCTCTCCTCGCAGCACGGCGCGCTGCTCGTGTTCGACGAGGTCATCAGCGGATTCCGTCACGCCCTGGGCGGGTTCCAAGAGCTCAGCGCAGTCACGCCTGACCTGACGACCTTCGGCAAGGCGGTGGGCAACGGCTACCCGATCGCGGGACTCGCTGGCCGGGCGGATCTGTTGTCAGAGTTCAGCTCCGCCGGTGGCCCCGTCATGCTGGCGGGGACATTCAACGGGACCGCTTCGGCCACGGCCGCGGCGATCGCGACGATCTCCGTGCTGAAGGACCCCGAGGTCGCCTTCTACGAGCACGTCTACGGACTCGGAGACCGGATGCGGGCGGGTCTGCGTGAGATCACCGGTGACCTCGGCGTCCCGGCCACCACCACCGGTCTCGGCTCGGTGTTCGTCACGTACTTCCTCGACGGCCCGGTGCGTAGCTACCGCGACCTCCTTCGAAACGACGATCACGCGTACCTGACCTTCCACCGCCGCATGAGTGAGCGCGGCTTCCTCATGTACCCCATGGCGCTCAAGCGCAACCACCTGTCGCTCGCGCACACTGCTGATGATGTCGACCGCACCCTCGAGGTCGCGGACCAGGTGTTGCGAGTCATGCTGCGCGATGGCGACCTCGCCGGCGCGGAGAGGGCGCGGTGAGCCCGACGCTCGTGATCGAAGGCGGCGTGGTTGCCGACGGCACCGGCGGTGAGCCGGCAGCCGCCGATGTCGTGCTGTGCGGCGACACCGTCTCCGACCTGGTGCCGCTCGCTGCCCGGCCGGCCGGTGGCTACGACGCGCGGACTCTCGACGCAAGCGGTCGAGTGGTCGCACCGGGATTCGTGGATCTGCACAGCCACTCCGACTTGAGCCTGCTCGCCTACCCCGGCAACGCCAGCCGCGTCACCCAGGGGATCACGACCGAGGTGGTGGGCAACTGCGGGATGTCTCCGGCGCCGGGCAACGGTGATCGCCACGGCCTCGCGGAGGTGATCGCAACGATCGACGTCGTTCCCGGGCGACCGTGGCAGTGGCACGACGTCGCCTCCTGGTTGGCCGTGCTGGATGGGACCCCCACCGCGACGAACGTCGCCGCGCTCGTCGGGCACAGCGCGGCGCGGTTCGCCGTCGCGGGCATGCGCGGCGGGCCACTGCGGGCCCACGAGCGCGCACGGCTGGTGAGGCTCCTCGAGGATGCGATCGAAGCTGGGTGCCTCGGTGTCAGCCTCGGTCTGATGTACCCGCCGGGTGAGCACGCCGATACTGCTGAGCTCGTGGCCGTCGCTGGCGTCGCAGCACGAGTGGATGCACTCCTCACGGCGCATCTGCGCGACTACCGTGGATCGCAGCTGCGCGCGGCTGCAGCCGAGGTGGTCGACGTGGCGGAGTCCACCGGCTCGCGAGTCCAGCTCTCCCACCTCAGGGCGGTCGGCGAGAGTGCGGACTTCACCCGCGTCGTCGACGACCTCGGCCAGCGCCGCCAGGTGGTCGACCTCGCCGCCGACGCCTACCCGTACACGGCAGGGCACACGACCCTGACGCAGCTGCTTCCGAGGGAGCTGCGTGCCCGCGGTCCCCGCGCCGTGGCAGCGGCATGCCATGCGGAGCCCACATGCACTGCCCGGGCTCTCGCCTCGTGCGGCTACCCCGCCGAGGACATCACCGTGATGAAGGCGACAGCGACTCCTGATGTAGTCGGGAGATCGGCGGCCGCGGCCGATGGCGCCGCCGGCCCATGGCTCTGGCTGGTCGAGCTGCTGGCCGCGAACGACGGGCTCGTCGACGTCGCTGTCGTGAGCGGCCGGTGGCCGGATGTCGATCACGTGTTGTCGATGCCGTGGGTGAGCGTCGCCTCCGACGGCACGGCGCTGGAGTCCGAGCACACGTCGTCGGTGCCGCATCCGCGCTCGTGGGGGACCTTTCCCGCCGCCTACCGTCGGATGCGGGCGCTGGGCGTCCCGATCGGGGAGGCTATCCGCCGGATGAGTGCTGCCCCCGCCGCGCGCGTGGGGTTGAACCGAGTTCTCCAGCGCGGCGCGGTCGCCGACATCGTCGTCCTCGACGAGGCGGCGCTCGACTCGCAGGCCACGTATCCCCGGCCGGCTGTCCCGGCGGTCGGAGTCGATCACGTCCTGGTTCGCGGGACGGCAGTCCTGAGCCACGGACGGCGCACGACCGCGAGACCAGGGCGGCTCATCAGGAAGGACGCAGCATGAGAACGGATCAGGTCGGGGTCGCGATCGTCGGTGTGGGAGGCATCGCTGCGCTCCACGTCGCGGCCCTGCGCACGAGCGATGTGGCGCGGCTCGTGGCGGTGTGTGATGTCGATGCGGACCGTGCCGGTCAGCTCGCCCATGCCGAGGGTGTCTGCGCGGTGAGCTCGTGCGCCGAGCTGCTCGACCTCCCTGATGTCGAGGCCGTGATCGTGTGCACACCGAACGTGACCCATCGCGAGCTGGGGGAGCAGGTGCTGCGTGCCGGGCGTCATCTCCTGATGGAGAAGCCCCTCGCACTCACGGTCGCTGACGCCCGCTCGCTCGCCACGCTTGCACGGGACAGCGGACTTGCTCTCGCCGTCGGACACAGTCACCGGTTCTCCGATCAGGGCCGGGCCATCCACGAAGCGATCTCCCGGGGGGCGGTGGGGACGCCCCAGTTCGTGCGGGTGGTCATGAACGGGGGATGGATCTGGCCCGGGTGGCAGGCATGGGTCCTCGATCCTGCGTTGTCGGGGGGTCATGCCTTGCACAACGGCATACACCTCGTCGACCTGGCGTCCTGGTGGCTCGGCGAACCCGTGGTGAGCGTATTCGCTGCGGGGCAGCACGCCACCAGTGCAGCGCTCTCGATCCACGACTACCTCGTCATGGAGCTCGGGTTCGCGTCCGGCGCGGCCGCGGTGTGCGAGATCAGTAGGGCGGAGCGGCCGCGCGGAGCGAACCTGCTCGAGCTGACAGTCGTCGGATCCGAGGCGGTTCTGACGCGTGCGTGGGACGCCGACGGTCTGCGTGCTTGGACCGAGGAGGGGTTTGCGACGTGGGCACCCGATGGCTCGTCCGCCAGGACCTTCCAGGCCGAGATCGACGCGTTCGCGGACGCCGTGCGTGGCCGTGCCCCGGTGAACCCACCGACGACAGAGGCGGTATCCGCTGTCGCTGTCGCGGTGGCGGCTGAG
>NZ_JBMDXJ010000139.1:0-13748 GCF_048594945.1 Pseudactinotalea sp.
GAGCGGTTCGCCACCGAGGTCGGCCTGCCCGGCGTGATCGCCCACGGCATGCTGACCATGGGGCTGGCCGGTGCCACGCTGACCGACTGGCTCGGCGACCCGGCCAGGCTGGTCTCGTTCGGCTGCCGGTTCACCCGCCCGATCGTGGTCCCGGACCCGGGTGAGGTCGAGGTGTCGGTGCGGGCCGCCGTCGGGGCTCTTGAACCCGACGCGGGCACGGCGCGTGTGGACCTGACGGTGAGCGTGGACGGCACCACGGTACTCGGAAAGGCACAGGCGCACGTGCGTGTGGTCTGAGCCGTTCTCACCCCTCCGGCTCGAGCGCACCGAGGATGAGCGCGAGGCCGTGCTGGAACTCCGCGGCGTAGTCGTAGCCGGGCTGCATCGCGTGCTCGGTGGCGATCTCGGTCAGGTGCGGGAAGTCGCCCGGCTCGATCCCGGCGAGGATGCCGCCGGCCACCTCGGCCACCTCGCCTCCGTTCATGAACGGCAGGCTCAGCTCCTGCAGCACGAAGCCGTACAGGTAGCTGTCGATCAGCGAGACGGCGTGTGCCGCACCGACGACCGAGAACCCGGCTGACCGCAGCGACCCGAGCACCGCGTCGTGGTGCCGCAAGGTGGCCACACCGGGGTTCGTGCGCGAGTCCATCAGCCCCACGGCCCAGCGGTGTCGCAGCAGCACCGTGTGCGCCGACTCCGCCCGCTGCCGCATCGCGGTGCGCCACTCGGCCCGTGGATCGGGTAGCTCGATCTCGGCGAACACCGCATCGACCATCGCGTCGAGGAGTGCCTCGCGGCCACGTACGTGGTGGTAGAGCGACATCGCCTCGACGCCCACGGCTGCTGCCACGGCGCGCATGGTGACTCCTGCCGCGCCGTTCGCGTCGGCGAGCTCGATCGCAGCGGCGACCACGCGTTCACGCGTCAGAGGTGTTCGCCGAGCTGCCGGCATCGATCCTCCCTTGACGAACTTACGTCGTAAGTCTACGCTGCCTTACATTGTAAGAACGAACGGTCGGGAGGCCGCGATGGGAACGAACACGATCAGCAAGGTGTGCATCGTCGGCGCCTCGGGCAAGCTCGGCCGGTACATGGTCGAGCAATCGCTGGAGCGCGGCTACGAGGTGGTCGCGGTCTGCCGCGAGCGCAGCGTCGAGAAGCTGGCGGACGTCGCCGACCGGATCACGATCGTGCCCGGACCCACCAACGACCCCGACGTGATCCAGCGAGCCGTGGCCGGTTGCGACGGCGTGCTGGTGGTGCTCGTGCCGTGGGGTCGACAGCAGTACTCCTCCGGCACAGCGCAGGCGGTGCTCGATCACGCCGAGCCGGGCGCGAGCCTGGTGTTCTCGTGCGGGTGGCACATCAGCCGTGACGGTCGGGACGTCTACAGCTGGCATCTGCGCACCCTGGTGCGGGTGACCACGCCTCTGATGCGCTGGCTCGGCGTCGCCGAGATCGACGACCAGGTCGAGGCGTGCCGCCGCATCTTCGCCAGCGACCGCCGCTGGACCGTGGTTCGCGGCAGCGACCTCGAGGAGGGTGAGAGCCAGGGGCTGCCGGTATGGCGCGAGCACGTCGGGGATCCCGCGCTCGCGAGCAATCTGACCCGTCGCGTGGACTTCGCGTTGTTCATGCTTGAGGCCCTCACCGACGACGAGCTCGTGCAGCAGGCGCCGGCGATCGTCGGTCGGCTGTCGGCGAGCGCGCAGGCGCACGCGCAACCCGCCTGAGCTAGGTGGTCGTGCCCACCCGGAGCTCGACCTCGAGCGTCGTGGAGCGCGCGCTGCCGCCGCCGGCGAGCGTGAGCGCCGTCTCGGCGGCGACGCGGCCCATCTCGGCGATCGGTTGCACCACGGTGGTGAGCCGATCCCCGCCGAGCCAGGGCAGGTCGATCCCGTCGAAGCCGGCGACCGCGACGTCGTCGGGTACCGCCAGCCCTGCCTCCCGCACGGCCAGCAGCAATCCAGCGGCGAGGAGATCGCTGAACCCGACCAGCGCCGTCGGGCGATCGGGGCCGGCGAGCATCGCGCGACCGGCCTGGATGCCCTCCTCGACCAGCGAAGCGCCCGCCTGCCACATCACCACGGGCTCGATGCCGGCGGCGCGCAGACCGTCGAGCCGGCGCGCGGTGATCGGCGCGGCGGGGCGGCGCGTGGTGGCGTAGTCGAGCTCGCCCGTCTCGGCGCCTGCGTACCAGGGCAGCGTCACCACGCCCACGCGGCTGTGCCCGCGCTCGAGCAGGTGCTCGCCGAGCCGTTGCATGCCCTCCTTGTCGCGCGCCCGCACGGACAGGCTCTGCCGACCGGTGCCGCCGATCTGCACGCTCGGAAGGTTGCGCGCGCGCAGGGCGGCGAGCGTCTGCTTCGACGTGACCGCGCCCGCCATCAGCACGGCGGCGTCCATCGCGCCGTGCGTCAGCAGCGAGGCGGGCTCCTCGTCGGAGGCGGTGGCGGGCAGCATCAGCGTGCCGTAGTCCTTGCCGGCGAGCGTGGTGAGGATGCCGTCGAGGAACTGGATCGAGACCGGGTCGCGGAACGAGCGGCTCACCGCTGAGCCCATCACCACGCCGATCACGCCCGATCGCCCGCGGCGCAGCGACGCCGCCACCGGGTCCGGCCCGTGGTAGCCCAGCTCCGCGGCTGCGGAGAGCACCTTCTCCCGGGTGCTCGCCGAGATGGGCCCGGCCCCCGAGAACGCCAGCGACGCCGTGGACAGCGACACGCCTGCCGCGCGTGCGACATCGGTCAGTGTGGTCGCGCTTCGCCCCACCGATGGGCTCCTTCTCCCGGGGCGCGTCAGCCTAACCTAGTCTTCGAATCGATTCGCCCGACGGCGGAGCTCATCGCTCGCTGTTCTCTCACCAGGTCTCGGGGAGCCATGACCCACCCACCGCGAGTGCGGCTCGCCGCCGCGTGCGTGTTCGCCGTGTTCGTGCTCAGCGGACTCACCTTCGCGAGCTGGGCGTCACGGCTGCCCACGGTCCGCGACGAGCTCGGCCTGCAGCCGGATCAGATGGGCGTGATCCTGCTGGTCGGTGCGTGCGGGTCGCTGCTGTCGCTGCCGGTGACCGGGCGAATCGTGGCGGCGATCGGGTCGCGGCTGACGGTGACCGCCGGTGCCGTGCTGGCCGCGCTCGGGCTGGTCGGCGCCGTGGTGGGGGTGAGCCAGGGGAACGCGGTCGGGGTGGCCGCCGGGCTGTTCGCCGCGATGATGGGCATCGGGTCCTGGGACATGGCGATGAACTTCGCCGGCACCGTGGTGGAGCGATCGCTGTCCCGCTCGATCATGCCGTGGTTCCATGCCGGGTTCTCGTTCGGTGCGGTGCTCGGCGCTGCGGGAGGCACGGTCGCGAGCAGCCACCACATCGGGCTGCCGTGGCACCTCGGAGTGGCGCTGGGGTTCGTGGTGGTGGCCGTGCTCGCCTGTGTGCGCGGATTCCTCCCCGACGTCGAGCCACCAGCCGACGGCGAGGCACCGGTCGCCCGGACGAGCTTCGCCCGCACCTGGCTCGAGCCGCGCACCTTGCTGATCGGCCTGATCGTGCTCTCGGCAGCACTGACCGAGGGCGCCGCGAACGACTGGCTGGCCCTCGCCGTCGTCGACGGGTTCGAGGTGCCCAACAGCACCGGGGCGCTGGGCTTCACGGTGTTCGTGGTCGCGATGACGATCATGCGGTTCGTGGGCACGTGGCTGCTCGACCGGTTCGGGCGGCTGCTGGTGCTGCGGCTGTGCACCGGGTTCGCGATCGTGGGGCTCGCGGTGTTCGGGCTCGTACCGAACCTGCCGATCGCGCTCGCGGGCGCCGTGCTGTGGGGGTTCGGCGCGGCGCTCGGCTTCCCGGTGGGGATGAGCGCCGCCTCGGACGACCCGCGGCATGCGGCGGCACGGCTCTCGGTGGTCTCGACGATCGGCTATACCGCGTTCCTGCTCGGCCCGCCGCTGCTGGGGCTGCTCGCCGACCACGTGGGCTACCGCACCGCGCTGCTGGCGGTACTCGTGCCGCTGGTGGCGAGCCTGCTCGCGCTTCCGGCGGCGGCACCGCGAGCTGGCGCTGCGGCCGATGCCGGTGACCAGGCGTGACTACCCTGGCCCGATGAGCCGCACCCTCGCCGACCTCACGACCCTGCGCGTCGGAGGTCCGGTCGGGCGGATGGTCGAGGCCGGCAGCGAAGAGGAGCTCGTCGCGACGATCGCTGCAGCCGACGAGACCGGCGAGCCGTTGCTGGTGCTCGGTGGCGGCTCGAACGTGCTGGTGGCGGATGCCGGCTTCCACGGCGTGGTGGTGCGCGACGCCCGCCGCGAGATCGCGGTCGAGTCCGAGGATGCCTGCGGCGGTGCCGCGTTCTGGGCCTCCGCGGGGATGCCGTGGGACGACGTGGTGCTGCGTGCGGTCACCGAGGGCTGGACCGGGATCGAGGCGCTCTCCGGGATCCCGGGCAGCACCGGCGCCACCCCCGTGCAGAACGTGGGGGCGTACGGGCAGGAGGTGGCCGACGTCGTCGCGATGGTCCGCACCTGGGACCGGCAGGAGCGCCGCTTCCGCACCCTCGCCCGCGGCGAGCTCGGGTTCGGGTACCGCACGTCGATCCTCAAGGAGTCGCTGCGCCGCGACGCCGGCTGGTACCCGACGCCCCGCTACGTGGTGCTGCGCGTGATGTTCCAGATGCGGCTGGCCACCCGCTCGGCCCCGATCGCCTACCCCGAGCTCGCCCGTACGCTCGGGGTCGAGGTGGGGGAGCGGGTCGAGGCGTGCGATGTCCGCGCGGCCGTGCTGGGGCTTCGTGCCGGCAAGGGCATGGTGCTCGACGGTGGTGATCACGACACCTGGAGCGCCGGGTCGTTCTTCACGAACCCTGTGCTGCCCGTGGACGCTCCGCTGCCCGACGCCGCGCCCCGGTGGCCCGCGGGCGACGGCCTCGTCAAGACCAGCGCCGCCTGGCTGATCCAGCACGCAGGCTTCGACAAGGGCTACGCGGTCCCTGGCGGCAGCGCCGCCGCCTCCCTCTCCACCAAGCACGCGCTGGCGCTGACCAACCGCGGATCCGCCACCGCCGCCGACCTGCTCGACCTCGCCCGCACGATCCGCGACGGCGTCCGCGACCGCCTCGGCATCACGCTCGAGCCGGAGCCGGTCCTGGTCGGCTGCTCGCTGTAGCCTCTGCCGTTCCCGAGATCGCTGTTCTCGGTCGAGATCGCATGTTCATTCCAGCGATCTCGACCCATTCCAGCGATCTCGAGCGAGCTGAGGTGACGCGGCGGGTTCACGCCCGGGGCGCCGCCGTGCGCTCGACCGCGGCGAGCACCTCGTCCTGCACCGACCGGATCCCGAGCACGCGGAAGTGGCCGCGATGGCGAACGCGCACGTTCGTGGCGCCGGCGAGCTCGCTGCCCTCGGGCACGTGGGGGTCCCAGGAGGCGTAGACCGAGGTGATCTTGTCGTCGACCTGACGTTGCCCGGAGAGGGCGCGCAACGCCGTCGGGCTCAACGCGCGCACGGAGGCGAGCGGCACGAAATCGGCGTAGCGGGACCCGCCGAACGGGGTGTTGATCGCAACCATGCCGCGTACCCGCGGCGCCACGCCACCCCGGGCGGCGTCGCGGTGCTCGTTCAGCATCAGCTGCTTGCCGATCAGCCCACCCTTGGAGTGGGCGACGACGACCGCCCCGGTGACCTCCGCCGTCGCCACTGCCTTGGCGACCTTGTGTGCCAGGGCCGCGACCGGGCGGTGATTCAACCCGAGGTCGACCACGTGCACCGGGTGCCCGGCTTCGGCGAGCCGGACCCCGAGCGGCTCCAGGAACCGCCACGACTCGTAGATCCCCGGCAGCAGCACCACGGGAACGCCATGGGCGTCGGGGCGGTGTTGTGCCCACGCGGGGCGCCGCCGCAACAGGCTGCGTGCCTGCCATCGCACCACGAACACGTAGTCCGCCGCCCACGCGAGACCGCGGAGCGGGATCTCGATCAGACGTCTGATCACGAGGGGTCGAGGCCGAGATGCGCGAGCGTCAGCGCTGCGACCTGGTCGGAGTGCTCGTAGACCACGTTGTGCGCGGCCCCGGGAATCGTCTCGGCGCGGCCGTGTGGGAGCAACGAGAGCATCTCGCTCACCCACGGCTCCGGCACCACGGTGTCGTGCTCACCGGTGAGCAGCAGCACCTCGGACCGCACCTGCGGCAGCTGCTCCCGCATCGGGTATCGCATCATCGAGGGCAGCACCTCGATGAACCAGGCCGGCCCGCAGCGCAGGTAGGCGCGTGAGGCGAGCACCCGCAGCCGACGCGACTCGTACGCCGCGGACTGGAGCAGGCGCCACGCCTGCTGCCCCACCCCCGGCTCGGCGGGGTTGACCGGTGGTCCGATCAGCACCGTGTGGCTGGAGACGTCGTGCCGGGACAGCAGGTCCACCACCACCTGCGCTCCCATCGAGTGCCCGATGAACACCGGGTTCTCGATGCCCTCGTGCTCGAGGCCGGCGCGCACGATGTCCGCGAACCCGGAGATCGTCAGCGGACGCTTGGGCCGCGGGATGCCGCCGAAGCCCGGAAGGTCGAGCAGCAGCACCTCACCGTGGGGGTGCAGCGCGTAACCCAGCGGCTCGAAGTACGTCGACGACACCCCGATCCCGTGCACCAGCACGAACGTGCGCTCGCGATCCCCACGCAGCTCCCGGACCCGCATCCGCGACCCGTTGTACCGGACGGTCCGTCGCGCCATGCGCTCCTTGCGTGCCACGCGGTCACCCTACGTCGGGTTGTTCCAACCAGCGCTCGACGGCGGAGCGCATCGTCTTCTTGCTGGTCTCGCTCGCGGTGCTCGCCTCGATCGAGGCGGAAGCCAGTGCTGCCAACTCACTGTCCGTGAATCCGTGCACGTCGCGGGCGAGCTGGTACTGCTCGAGCAGCCGGGGGCCGAAGATCAGCGGGTCGTCGGCGGCCAGGGCGACGCGGGCGCCGGCGTCGACGAGCTGCCGCAGCGGCACGTCGGCCACGGTGGGGTAGACGCCGAGCGAGACGTTGGACGTGGGGCACACCTCCAGGGCCACGCCGGCGTCGACCACGCGGCTCAACACCTCGGTGTCCTCGGCCGTGCGCACGCCGTGCCCGAGCCGGTCCGGCGCCAACGAGTCGAGGACCTCGCTCACGTGTCCGGGTCCGAGCAGCTCGCCGCCGTGCGGGACCGAGGCAAGTCCCGCTCGACGTGCGATCGCGAACGCCGGCCCGAACTCCGCCGTCGACCCTCGACGTTCGTCGTTGGACAGCCCGAACCCGACCACGCCGTCGGGGCCTGCGTGCCGCGCCGCGAGGCGCGCGAGCGTGCGCGCGTCCATCGGGTGCCGCATCCGCGAGGCGGCCACGATGATGCCGACCTCGATGCCGTGCCGGCGCGCGGCGCCGCGCGCCGCGTCGAGCACGATCTCCAGCGCGGGCGGGAGGCCGCCGACGAACGGCGCGTACGAGGTCGGGTCGACCTGCAGCTCGAGCCGGACCGACCCCTCTGCGGCGTCGGCTGCGACCGCCTCGTCCACCAGCCGGCGCATCACGGACTCCGAGGTGACCACGGCACGCGCGGCGTCGTACATGCGCTGGAACCGGAACCAGCCGCGCTCATTCGCCGGCAGCCGCACCGGGTCGCGGTCCACCACGGCGTCGATCAGCGACTCCGGCAGCCGTCGCCCCTGCTCGCGCGCCAGGTCGATGAGCGTCTCCGGCGCCAGCGATCCGGTGAAGTGCAGGTGCAGGTGCGCTTTCGGCAGCGTGCGCAGATCTCGAACCACCCCGCCATCCTGCCGTGCCTCAGCGCGAGCGGGCGGGCTGGCGGTGAGTGCGGTCCGATTTGCCCTGGCGGACGGTGAGTGTGGTCCCACGGGCGGGCTCGAGGTGGGACCACACTGACCGCTGGTGCGCGTGGCTGGGACTTGAGTGACCGCTGGGTGCTGCCCGAGGACATGAGAGAGTTCTCATCTTCCTCTCATCTCCGGCACCGTCCGGGGTGGTGTGGTGTCATCGTGACCATGACCGCGCCTGCCCGCCACGCCGCCCCCGCCAGGGTGGGCGAAGACGGTGACCTCGCGCTGCTCACCGGGCCGGAGGCACCGGAGATCGTGCGCGCGGCGCTGCTCGGGTCCGAGCCGGCGGACATGGACCTGCAGGTGCGTGTGCTCGCGGTGCACCACCGCCCCGGCGCCGGCGTGAGCGTCTGCTATGACGTCACGCACGCTGGCGCGCCGTTGGGCGAGGTGCTGGTGGCCAGTACCTCCGAGCCCACCCGGCACGACCACACCGACGGTGTCGCCGTGCTCGACGACGGCGCTCGCAGCCTTCGCGTCTGGCGTCGCGCCGACGACCCTGCGCTGCCCGGTCTGCGCGGCGCCCTCGACCCCGCACAGGTCGGCGCTTGGCTCGGCCGCGGCGAGCGGCCGGCGCTCAGCGTGCTCTCCTACCGACCGACCCGCCGCGCCGTGGTGGCCGCCCACGTGGGTGAGGACACGTTCTATCTCAAGGTCGTCCGGCCGCGCCGCGCGAGCGACCTGGTGCAGCGGCACCACGTGCTACAAGGATCCGGCCTTGGTGCGCCGGCCGTGCTCGCCGAGCCCGAGCCGGGTGTTCTGGTGCTCGCTCCCGCGCGCGGTCGCTCGCTCGCCCAGGCGCTCGCCGCTGGTGAGCCGGGACTTCTTCCCGCCCCCGAGAGCGTGCTCGCTGCGTTGGACTCCATGCCTGCCGAGGTGGCGGAGCTGCCGCTGCGACCCTCCTGGGTGGACCGGCTCGACTTCCACGCCGCCGCTGCCCGGAGCGCGTTGCCGGCCCGCGCGAGCGAGGTCGACGGCGTGGCTCGCCGTGTGAGCGCCGTGCTCGCGGCCGAGGCTGTCGCCTCCGCGGTGCCCACGCACGGCGACCTCAACGTGGCGAACCTGTTCGTCGACGGCGGTCGGGTCGCCGGAGTCATCGACGTCGACTCGCTCGGCCCCGGCCGGCGAGCCGACGACCTCGCCACGCTGCTGGCACACCTGCTGGTGCTGCCGGCGCTGGCGCCGCAGACGTACGCGCTGGTGCCCGAGGTCACCGCCCGCTGGCGCGAGGCGTTCGCCGCCGTCACCGACCCGCGTGAGCTCGAGGCCCGCACCGCCGCCGTGCTGATCTCGCTCGTCGCGGGGGCGAGCGCCGACCAGGCCCACGCCCGACTCGATCTCGCCCTGGCCGCCGTCGGGCGGGCCGACCATGGAGGTGTCGCATGAAGGGACGCACGCTCTGGATGGTGACCGGGGCGCTCGGGATCGTGGCCGGATCCGGCGTGGCGATCGTCCACGCAGCCGACCTCGACGATGTCACCGGCGATGGCGCCGTTGTCACCGAGGCAGCTCCGGGGTCGTCGACCACGCCCTCGACGACCTCGCCGTCCGACGAGACCACCGAGCCGAGCACCCGCGAGCCGAGCGAGTCGCCCACCTCGACGCGTGCCCCCACGCCGCCCTCGCCCACCGCGCCTTCGGCACCATCGCCGGTGGTGGCCTCGCCGGCGACCCCGCCCACACCGCCGTCACCCGCCTCGGCGGCCTCAGCCCCCAGCGCCGACAGCGGATGAGGACCCTCTCACGAACCTGAGAGGTCTCTCACCGCCGGTTCCTTGGCCTCTCACCGGCGGCCGCGAGTCTTTCAGGGTCAGCAAGTTCACCGGGCGTCCCGCCCACCATCAGCAGGAGAAGGATCATGAACAAGCGCACCGCATGGATCGTCACCGGGGCACTCGGCGCCGTGGGTATCGGCGTCGGCGCCGTCGCGGCGGCCGCCGACTCGATCGACGCCAACGGCGATGGCGCGGTCCTCCAGGCACCCGCGGAGACCAGCACCTCGGTGGAGCCGACGCCGGACCCCACCACCGATCCCACCCAGATCGCCTCGGACTCGGCCACGTCGTCGGTGACCGCCGTCAGCCCGATCAGCCCGAACACGCCGGCCTCCCCGGCGAGCCCGAACACGCCTGCCAGCCCGAACACGCCTGCCAGCCCGAACACGCCGCCGAGCCCGGCCTCGCCGAACACGCCGCCGAGCCCCGCCTCCCCGGCCACCCCGCCGAGCCCGGCTTCGCCTGCGAGCCCGGCCAGCGCGCCGTCGCCGGTCAGCGCGAACTCGCCCGCCAGCCCCGCCTCGGCCCCCTCGGCTGACTCCGGCGACTGAGCACCGTGACGCACGGCCTCACCGACCCCGGGCACCCCGCCCGGGGTCGGTCCTCGTTCGCGCCCGGTCCCGACACCGAGGAGTTCCCGGTCGGCGCCGCCACGCGCGAGCAGCCGGCGGTTGCGCCGGTCGAGGAGCCGACAGCCGGAGATACTGTGCCGATGAGCGGCGAGCAGCCGGCCGACGCCGAGGAGCGCGACACCGCCACCCGGCGGCGCCCGGGCTGGAGCGTGCGCACCCGCGTGCTCACCGCGTTGATCCTGCTGAGCGGGCTCGCGCTGCTGGTGGCCGGGACCACCGCGTACGTGCTCGAACGGCAACGCCTCGATGAGGGGATGCAGGCCAGCCTCGACCGCAGCGGAGACGAGTTCCTCACGTTGGCCAACGAGGGCGTCGACCCGAAGACCGGGCAGCCGTTCCAGAACGTCACCGAGCTGCTCCTCGTCGCCATGGGCCGCATCGTGCCGAGTCCCAACGAGGGCATGGCCGGGTTCGTCGAGGGCGTTCACACCTACAACGCACCGGCGGAGTACCCCTACCAGCTGCAGCGGGACGCTGAGCTGATCGCACAGCTCGGCCCGCGGACCGAGGAGCGCGCCGAGCTGATGGCCACCGCGCCGGAGGAAGCCCGCCTGATCACCACGATCGACACCGAGATGGGCTCCTACCGGGTGGCGATCGTCCCTGTCGTGGGCCCGGGCGGTGATACCGGCGCCCTCGTGCTCGCTTTCGACCGTGGTGAGGAGCACGCCCAGCTGGCCCAGAACTACCGCACCTATGCCCTCGTGGCGCTCGGCGCCGTGCTGCTGATCGGGGCACTGGGGTTCCTCATCGTCAGCGACTTGCTCAAACCGGTCGCCCTGCTGCGCAGCGCGGCGTCGAAGATCAGCTCCTCGGACCTGTCGCGTCGCATCGAGGTGGTCGGCAACGACGACCTCGCCGAGCTCACCGTCACGGTCAACGGCATGCTCGACCGCCTCGAGCACGCGTTCTCCTCCCAGCGTGAGCTGCTCGACGACGTCGGCCACGAGCTGCGTACCCCGCTCACCGTGATCCGTGGCCACCTCGAGCTGATGGACACCTCCGACGCCGAGGACGCCGCCGCGGTGCGTGCGCTCGCGCTGGACGAGCTGGACCGGATGAACGGGCTCGTGGAGGAGCTGATCACGCTCGCCAAGTCACGGCGACCCGACTTCGTGACGATGCAGCCCACCGACATCGCGGTGCTCACCGACGAGCTGCACATCAAGTCCCAGCCGCTGGGGGAGCGGCGGTGGATGCTTGACTCGCTCGCCGAGGTCGAGATGGAGCTCGACCCCTACCGGATCACCCAGGCCTGGCTGCAGCTCGCGAGCAACGCCGTCAAGTTCTCCGACGACGGCAGTACGGTCGCACTCGGCTCCAGCGCCGACGACGCCACCGTGCGGCTGTGGGTCCGCGACGAGGGCGTGGGCATCGCCCTGGACGACCAGGACCGGATCTTCGAGCGCTTCGCCCGCGCCGACAGTGCGGGGGTGGAGGGCTCGGGCCTCGGCCTGACGATCGTGCGCTCGATCGCCCAGGCGCACGGCGGCGACGTGGAGGTCACCTCCACACCCGGCGCAGGAAGTACCTTCACGATCGTGCTGCCGCGCACGCCCGACACCGCCGAGCAGGAGCTGCTCGGCGCCCCGGAAGAGGAGTCATGAGTCAGATCCTGATCGCCGAGGACGAGGAACGCATCGCCTCCTTCGTGTCCAAGGGGCTGAAGTCGGCCGGCTACTCCTCGATGCACGTGACCACCGGTCGCGACGCCGTCGATCTCGCCACCAGTGGCGACTTCGACCTGCTCATCCTCGACCTGGGCCTGCCCGACATCGACGGGTTCGAGGTGCTCAGCACCATCCGCAGCACGGGCGTGACCACACCGGTGATCATCCTCACCGCCCGCAACTCCGTGACCGACACCGTCGCCGGGCTCGAGGGCGGAGCGGACGACTACATGGCCAAGCCGTTCCGGTTCGAGGAGCTGCTCGCCCGGGTGCGGCTCCGGCTGCGTCACGGCGACACCGGCGGCGCATCCGGCGCCGAGGCCAACGTGATCGGCCACGGTGACCTCAGCCTCGACCTCCGGACCCGCCGGCTGCGCGTCGGCGACGCCGAGGTGGACCTGTCCGCCCGCGAGTTCACCCTCGCCGAGACGTTCCTGCGCAACCCCGGCCAGGTGCTCAGCCGCGAACAGCTCCTCTCGCGTGTGTGGGGGTACGACTTCGACCCGGGCAGCAACGTGGTCGACGTGTACGTGCGGTACCTGCGCAAGAAGGTGGGCGCTGCGCGTATCGAGACCGTCCGCGGCATGGGTTACCGGCTCGTCTGAGTGCCGTGTTCGACCCGAGCGGGCTGGGCAGGTACACTCGACGGCGGTGGTTTCCTCCGCCATGCTCGTCGCTGCCCGGCTGTGGTCAGGCGAAGCGGGTGCTGGAGGCGGAGATCGTCGTAGGGCAGTGGCGCAATTGGTAGCGCACCGGTCTCCAAAACCGGCGGTTGTGGGTTCGAGTCCCTCCTGCCCTGCCAGGCCCCGATCCGTGAGGTCGCTCAGCGCGTCCCCGGTGGGGCCCGAACGGCCCGTCCAGGTCGCGTCGAGCGGCATGCCGCACCCCGTCCAGTGAGGAAGTACGAGTGAGCAGGTCCACCAACGCGTCGCAGGGCACGCCCGACGACGACGAGGGTCGGCTCGACGACGCCCAGGACGACGGGGCCGAGGCGACACACGACGTGACGGACGACGTGACGGACGAGCCGAGCGACGCCGTCGAGCACACCGACGACGAGCCCGACGCCGATGAGGCTGACTCCGCCGACAAGGAGCTCGTCCCGGCCGGCAAGTCCGAGCGGCCCGCCGCCAAGAAGCGCTCCGGCGGACAGGCCGCGCGGAGTGCGTCGCCGACCAGGCGGCCCACCGGCGCGCGTGGCCCGCAGGCCAAGAAGGAAGAGCGTCGAGGCCCGATCGCCGCGATCGTGCTGTTCGTCCGCCAGGTCATCTCCGAGCTGCGCAAGGTCGTCACCCCGACCAGCAAGGAGCTCGTGACGTACTCGGCGGTCGTCATCGTGTTCGTGCTGATCGTCATGGCCTACGTGGGAGTCCTCGACTTCGCCGTCGGCAAGCTCATCCTCTGGGCGTTCGGCGGCTGACCGCCGAGCCCGTCAGCACCAAGCCCCCATTCAGAAGGAAGCAGGTCACCGTGTCCGAGCAGCCCCTCGACCAGCCCGACGAGGCAGGAGAGGTCGACCAGGACGAGACCGCCGTCGTCGACGCCTCGAACGAGGCTCCCGAGGCCGCGGAGGAGACCGCCGTCGTCGAGCCCGAGATCGACCAGGACGAGACCGAGGAAGACCCGATCGACGCATTCCGCCGCGAGCTGCGGATGCTCCCGGGTGATTGGTACGTGATCCACTCCTACGCGGGCTACGAGAACCGCGTCAAGGCCAACCTCGAGTCGCGCATCCAGTCCCTCAACATGGAGGAGTTCATCTTCCAGGTCGAGGTGCCGATGGAAGAAGTCGTCGAGATGAAGAACTCGGTGCGCAAG
>NZ_JBMDXJ010000014.1:0-28189 GCF_048594945.1 Pseudactinotalea sp.
GAGAGCGAGCGTGGCCAGGAGCGTGGTGAGGCGGCGTCGCCACTGAGGCTGCGCGCCCCCGGGTCGCCCCTGACCCGACCTCGAGCCGGCAGCGACCGCTCCGTTGCCTCTCATCCCTGCCCCCGACGTTCCGCCCTCACAACTATCGCAGCGCGAACTGTATCCAAGACGCGAGCCGGACCGACGGCGCAGGTGGGCCTGCTCCCGGCTGCTGGCGTTCCACGGCCACAGCCCGGCCCCGCGAGGGGGCCGGGCCGCGCCGTGCATGACCGGTGCTCAGACCAGTCGGTTGTGCTGGGCGTTCTCGGTGTCGAGAAGCCCGTGCGGGTCACCGCTGATGCCGTCGAGGACGAAGCCCGGGCGGGTCACCGAGTGGTTCTCGGTGGTCCGCTCGTCGGTCCGGGTGCCGTTCTCATCGGTCACCTGGTTGGCGGTGTGCGTGCCGGAAGCGTTCGCGAACTCGGATGCGAAGCCCGAGTCGGCGATCGCGAACGGGAACGCGTAGCCGATCATCTGCGCGGACTGGCTCTCCGAGCGGTCGACGTTCCCGACCGAGGCCGAGTCGTCGGAGCGGACATCGGTCAACCAGACCCAGGGCTGACCGGTGATGTCACCGGTCTGCCCGACGAACGCGGTGCGGGTGGTGTCCCACACGTGCTCGGTGGAGCTGGCGCTGCCCTCGTCGTCGGTGACGGTCGAGGTGGTGAGCCGCTCAGTGGCGGTGGCCGACTCGCCCGCAGCCGTCAGGCTGCCGATGTGGAACGGTGCAGCAGCACCGAGCGCGGTCTCGGACTCCGACGCTGATGCGTCGACGCCGTCGAGCCCACCCGCCTGGGTGGTCTCCGAGCCGGTGGTGTTCCACAGGCCCGCCGCCGGGTCAGCTGCGAGGTCCAGACCCTCGACGCCGAAGGCGTTCGAGGAGGACTCTGCGACTGCCTCGGAGGTCGTGGTGCTGCCCTCGGAGTCCGTCACCGTGGTCTCGGTCTCACGCTGGGAGGAGCGCTCGTCCGCGACTGCGGCCGTGATCCCTTCGAAGGCGATCGGTGCCGACGCCTCGAGAGAGGTGTCCGAGGACGACGCGGCATCGTCGATACCGTTCGAGCCGCCGGTGGAGGTGGACTCCGACTGACGGTCGTCGCTCAGCGCAGCGGCCGGGTCGATGTCGAGCTGCCCGATGTCGAGCACCCCGCCGGTGGCGGAGGACTCCGACGTCGACTCGGACGTCTCGATGCTGCCCTCGTCGGTGGTGACGCTCGCCGACTCCTCCGTGCTGCTCTCCTGCGACTGCGTACCGGTCACGGTGACACCGCCGACGCTGATCGGCGCCTCGACCGCGGCGTCGGTGCTCTGCGAGCTCTCGGCCGAGTCGGTGTCGCCGGCCTCGTTCGATGAGCTCCAGCTCTCGGTGTCGAGCAGCGCGGCCGGGTCGACCGAGATCTCCCCGACGTCGATCCCGAGGTCGCTCTGCGAGGAGGACTCCTCCGAGCTGGTGGTCTCCGTGACGTCGCCGTTGGAGTCGGTGTGCGACGAGGACTGCTCGTCCGAGGAGTGGTTCTCGGTCTCGACGCCGAGCGAGATGCCGCCCAGCTCGAGTGGCGCCTCGAACGAGGACTCGGTGGAGCTCTCCTGCTCCACGCTCTCCTGGTCATCGGCCATGGCTGCGACCGACCCTGCGAGCCACAGCCCGCCGGCCAGCCCGGCCATGCCGAGTGTTCTCTTCATCCAGATCTTCATGGTCTCTCTTCCGATAGGTGGGCGGCCAGCAGTGGCCGGTCCGCCCGGGTGGGCACTCAGCGGCTGCCGAGCACCGGTGTCGGGGCGAGAGAGATCTAGTCGGGAGCGAAGCCAGGACGCGCGTTGAGCGGGTCGGCGACGAGGTCATCCTCGCCGCGGTCCCGGGCCTCATGAAGGCTCGGGACGGTGCTGGAGACGGCCGGCAGCGCGAGCTGCTCGGCGGCGTGCTGCGCTGTGCTGCCGGATCCGACGGCCGGCGCCGGCGCAAGCGGCGCCCAGAGCGGCTGCTGGTGACCATCGGCAGGCTTCCGGTCGTCGGCGGCGGCAGGAGCCGTGGCGTCCGCGATCGGGTTCGCGCCTTCCCCGGACGGGACGATCGCGGTCGGGAGGGCCGAGTCTGTCGCGACCGGGTCGCTCGCAGAGGGGACGACGACGGCGGAGCCGGTCATGCCCGTGACCGTGGACTCGGTCTGTGGTCCAGCAGGCACGAGTGGCGTGCCCGTAACGAGGTCGACACCCGGGAGCAGCGGGTCGGTGGCCGGGGCGATCGGCTCGGTGACCGGGGCGAGGGCATCGGTGACCGGGGCGAGAGCGTCGGTGACCGGGGCCAGCGCCTCGGTCACAGGGGCGAGGGAGCTCGTCAGTGGCTGCAGGATCTCGGTCGCCGGGGCGGCGGCCTCCGTGACCGGGCGGAGCGTCTCAGCGACCGGCTCGACCACGTCGACGACCGGGACCAGCACCTCGTCGGTCACGGGTGCCACGGCGTCGGCGACCGGTGCGGCAGCCGCGCCGACCGCCTCGGTGACGGGCTCGGCCGGCGCCGTCACCGGCTCGACCACCTCAGCGACCGGCTGCACCAGCTCGGTGACCGGCTCGAGCGTCTCGGTGAGGTCCGCAGCAGCTGCGGCGGCCGGCTCCTCGATCGCCTCGGCAGGAGCTTCGTCCGCGGCAGGAGCTTCGTCCGCGGCCGGTGCCTCGTCCGAGGGCGGGGCGTCGTCAGGCTCGACCACCTCGTCCTCCGCAGGGCCGGATGCAGGCGGCGCGATCGGCTCGACGAGCTCGGTGACCGTGTCGGTGACCGGCTGCGTGACCTCCTCGACGAGACCGCCGAGAAGACCGCCGTCGTCGGGCTCGCTGTCGTCGGCCGAGGCTGAGCCGGCGAACAGAACAGCCACGGCGAACAGCCCGCTGACCAGCAGGAACGACTGGAGCAGCAGGCGAAGAAGGTGAGCGATGGCGCCGCCGTCACGGCGGGCTGTGGTCGGGTCGGTCGTCGACTCCGATGCCATCGAATCACCTCCTGCCCGGCACCTGCGGATCACCCGCAGGCACAGTCGTCACAGTGCCTGTTCACCGGGTCTTCGGAGCCGACGGGGACGCGGATTGGTCAGATCGTGGCGATCGTCGAGTCGCAAGAGTCGTCGTCAGCTGGACAACCCCTGGCCGGAGCGGTCACCGGCGGGATCGGGCTGCTGCTGGCCGGCGATCAGTACCGCCACGCCGTCGAGGTGGCGCGCCAGCCCGTACTCGAACAGGCTGCGCGCATCCCGAGCCGCCGTCGCAGGCACGGCGGCCAGCAGGGGGAAGCGCTGACTGTCCGGGGTCCCCTCGACGGCCTGCCAGGTCTCGCGCGGCACGCCGGTTCGCTCCTCGATGTCGATCTCCTGAGCGACCGATGCTGCGACCGAGAGCACCAGCGCATGCAACGTGAGCGCCTCCTGCATCCGGGTACCCATCGGGAGTCCGAGACCCTCGAGCGCGCCGAGCACCCACTCGGTGTGCGCCATCATCGCCGGCGCCTGCAGCGGACGTGTGAACGAGACCACCTCCGATAGCCACAGGTGCCGCCGGAACAGCTGCCACTCAGCGCGGGCGATCAGCTCGAGCTTGGGGCGCCACCCCGGCGGCCCGGGGGTCGGGAGCTCGATCTCAGCGAAGGCGGTATCGGCCATCAGGGCCAGCAACTCATCCTTGTTGGCGACGTGGCGGTACAGCGACATCGGCCCCACGCCGAGGTGCGTCGCGAGCCGCCGCATCGAGACGGCTTCCAGACCTTCGGCATCGGCAACGGCGATCGCCCCCTGCAGCAGGTGAGAGCGCATCGCGGCCCGCGTGATCGGGTCAGTGCGGCGCACTGAATTCTGCAGCGGCTGCCGTGGGCGCGTGCTGACCACGCTGCCGGAACCGACGCGTGGCTCGACGAGACCCTCGTCGCGCAGCACCGCAGCTGCCTTGGTGGCGGTCGCGATCGCCACATCCCACCGCTGCGCGATCTGCCGGATCGAGGGTGCCCGATCCCCCGGCAGGAGGTCGCCGGACTCGATGCGGTCACGGATCTCGGCCGCAATCACCCGATACGGCGGATCTGGGCGTGGCGGTGACTGGGACATGACAACAACCTCCGCGGAAGGCACCAACGCACTCCAGTGTACTAGTAGCCTTCTTCGAGTGAACTAGTGTCCTTTATCCCAATCGGCCTCCAAATCGGTATGCGTGGGCGCGTACGTTGTCTCAATGACATCAATACGACGTACGCGCAGAGACCTCGAACAGCGCCAGGCGGCGGCGTCATGAGCGCCCGGAGCGTGCTCATCGTCGGTGCCGGGATAGCCGGCCCCACGCTCGCGTACTGGCTGCACACGTACGGTTTCGAGCCGACCGTGCTGGAACGCTCACCCGCCCTGCGAACCGGCGGGCACGCCGTCGACATCCGCGGCACCGCGAGAACCGTCGCCGCCCGCACAGGCATCACGGCGCACGTCGCCCGAGCCCACACGGGCGCACACGGGATGGCCTTCGTCGATCACAGCGGCGCACGCCTGGCGACCCTCGGCACCGACGGGTACGGCCACTCCGGTGGACCGGTCGCCGAGATGGCGATCCGCCGAACCGACCTGGCACGAATCCTCTTCGACGTCTCCCACGACCACGTCGAGTACCTGTTCGGAGACACGGTCATCGCGATCGACCAGGATGACGACGGCGTCCAGGTCGAGCTCGCGTCCGGCGTGTCCCGCCGCTTCGATCTGCTGGTCGGAGCCGACGGCATCGGCTCGTCCGTGCGCCAGCTCCAGTTCGGTGCGCCGGAGGAGTTCATCCGCGACCTCGGCTGCTACATCGCGTTGTTCAGCACGCCCTCGACGATCGACCTCGACGGCTGGCAGCTGATGCACACGATGTGCGCCGGCAGCGGCCGCCCCGGTCGCACGGCTGCCCTCGCACCGGTGCCGGAGCAGGGGCGCGCTCTCGCCGGCTTCTTCTGGCGGTCGGAGCCTGCCGGGTTCGACCGAGACGATGTCGAGGCCCAGCGACAGCTGGTGCGGAACACCTTCGACGGAGATGGCTGGGTGATCCCGGAGCTGCTCGCGACGATCGAGGACGCCCAGGACTTCTTCTTCGACCGCGCAAGCCAGGTGCAGATGCCGAGCTGGTCGCGCGGGCGGGTGGCCCTGCTCGGGGACGCCGCCTCCTGCGCGTCACCGATGTCCGGCATCGGGACCAGCCTCGCCATGGTGGGCGGGTACGTGCTCGCGGGCGAGCTCGCGGCTGCCGAAGGCAACCACCACGTGGCGTACGCGCGGTACGAACGGGAGATGCGCGGATTCGCCGACCGTGCTCAGGCGTTCGCCCGTAGTTCGGGCGATGGTGGGCTGATGCCGCGATCCCGCGCCCACCTCTGGTGGCGCAACGCCTCGCTCCGGCTGTTGCGGCTGATGCCGCGGCAACTGGTGGCGCGTGGCATGGAGCGGGTGGCCAGCACGGTCGAGTTGCGGGACTACCCCGTGCTGGCGCCCCACTGAGACCCGGAGAACGGACAGAGATGTGGGAAAGAACCGAGGGACGAACATGAAGCAGGATCTGACGGCGGCCGAACGGCAGGCCCGCACTCAGCGGCGGCGGGCAGCGTGGACCTTGGTGCTGCTCGCGCCGGTGTGCGCCGAGCTCACCTTCACGGCGGTCGCGGTGCCGTTCACCTGGCTGCTGACGCCATTGCTGATGGTGATGTACGGCGCCGGCGTGCTGCTGGTCCGGGAGGTGGTGGCGCGGACCGGGGCCGGGTGGCCGGGGCTGGTGCTGATGGGGCTGGCCTACCAGCTGGCGGAGGACGGCCTGGGGCTGCAGGCACTGACCAGTCCGGACATGTACGGCGCAGCCGACTGGGGCTGGCGGGCGCTGGGCGCGAACTGGAGCTACTGGGCGTCGCAGATCGGGGTTCACGTGGTGCTGAGCGTGCTGGTGCCGGTCATGCTCACCAACATCCTCTTTCCCGCCCAGCGCGATCGGCCCTACCTGCGCACACCCGGCCTGATCGTGACGGGCGCACTGGCGATCGTCGGCGTGATGGGACTGCGGGTCGTCATCTCGGCCACCGAGGACCCCGGATACGTGACGCCGTGGGGCTGGCTGCTGGCCTACGTCGCCGCCATCGCCGTGCTCACGGTGCTGACCGTGCGCGTTGCGCCCCACCTCGCGGGGCGCCCGGCCCGCATCTCACCTGCGCCGCGGCCGCCGGTGGTGGGTATCAGCCTGGCCGTGGTGACCGTCGTCTTCCTGGTGCTGCTCCTCCCGCCCGGTCTCGGACCCACCTCGGCCCTCGGTGCGTTCCTGCCGTTGCCGATCCTGGTCGCGATCGCCGTGCTGGTGGGCCTCGGCTCCGCGTGGCAGGTGGAGCGGTGGGCTCGAGCCCAGGGCTGGAGCGATCGTCACAGGATCTGGCTGGCCGGAGGCATCCTCGTGGGCCACACCGCCTTCATGATGCCCGCGTCCGCGAGCGCCGTGCTCACCGGGGCGATCACGATCGCCGTCGAGGTGGCCCTGCTGGTGGTGCTGGCCCGGTACGTCGCGCGCCGTCGCGGCGAGGGCGCCGTTCGCAGCCGGTGACCGCGTCCCGATCGTGGCGGCGAACCTCGTGGGCTCACCGCGCGCGTTCGATGCCGCCGCGGTCGAGGTCCATGCACCACTGGTACAGGGCTGACATCTCGGTTCGTACCTGGAGGTAGAGGTCGCGAAGGTGCGGGTCGGCTGCCAGCAGCAGGTACTGCTCGTCGCGCAGGATCACCCCGATCGTCGGCTCCAGCAGCCGGTACACGCCCTGGTCCTGCACTGACCGGTAGGAGCTCAGCTCCTTGACGTACTGCTGCAGCACTGCACGGTAGGCGCCGCGGGCGTCGCGCGCGAGGGCGCGTTCTCGGCTCCGACGCAGCAAGATGCGCAGATCGACGGCGAGGTCGTTGGCGGTCTTCGCGACCTCGGCTGGTTCGGTCGTGCCCGTCAGGACCGCCAACAGGCGCGGCCACCTGCTGCGCTCAAGACCTTCGCGGCTTCTGTCGCTGAGATGGCCGGCGAACCCGCGGCCATATTCACGCCCTCGGTCTCCGCGCGCCGCTGCTCGTGGCTGCGGCTCGGTCGGCAGGTCCGCGGCCCAGCGCTCGACCACCGCGGCAACACTCTCGTCGTCGACCCTCGCCTCCTCGATGGCGAGCACCTTGTACCAACCAGCCAGCAGCTCGAGCAGCACGCGACCATCGGGCAGCAGCGTCAGCGCAAGGCTCGACGGGGTGATCACGCATCCAGGCTAGGTCAGCCTGGTCCTCTGAAGTCGGCAAGAGCCTTGGCCACCACCAGGACTCGCGCGGGAGGCGACCTGAGGCATCCAGGACACTCGTCGGCTGACCGGCAGCGGCGTCGACGGCCCAGGCGAAGGATGCTGGCGGTGTCGACCTCGGCGACGACCGCGGCATCGCGAGAGATGGCGTAGACATGGCCCGGCAGCAGGCGGTCCGGATCGTCGAGACCTCGGGAGATCCGCCGCACGAGCGGATGCGATGTGGAGCGCATGTCGTCTTTGAGGAACGTGGGCCGTGTGACGGGATGGACCTGCATCGCCATCGGCGCGGTCCAGTTCCTCGGAGGGGTGCGCGGGGAGCCCGGCATGGAGGGGGAAGCGACCGTGGACTCGCACGTGCGGTTCATGGGCCCGGTGTTCGCCGGGTACGGACTGGGCTGGCTCGACGCTGCGGAGGCGAGCGAGCCCGACCTGAGCAGGATGCGGCTGCTCGCCGGGCTGATGGCTTTCGGCGGGGTCGGGCGCCTGGTCACGCGTGCCACCCGCGGCCGACCGCACCGCTTCCACGACGTGCTGCTCACCCTCGAGCTCGCCGCACCGATGATCGTGGAGATCGCCGGTCGGAGCGACCGGCGCCGGTAGCGACAGCGCGGCTCGCTAGGGTGGCTGCCATGACAGCGCTGCGAGTCCTGTTCATTGGCGGCAACGGCACGATCAGCGCAGCGTCGAGCCGCCTGGCCATCGAGCGGGGTCACGACCTCACGCTCCTCAACCGGGGCATCTCCGCCTCCACGGACGCTGCGGACGCCCGCCCTCCGATCGAGGGCGCCCGGTCGATACGCGGAGATGCCGGTGATCCGGACTCGATCCGCGACGCCGTGGCCGGCACGGAGTGGGACGTCGTCGTGAACTTCCGGTCGTTCTCGCCCGAGCAGGCGGCAGCCGACGTCGAGATCTTCGATGGCGCCGTCGGTCAGTACGTGTACATCTCCTCGGCGTCGGCGTACGCCAAGCCGGTGGAGCACCTGCCGATCACCGAGTCGACGCCCTTGAAGAACCCCTTCTGGCAGTACTCGCGGGACAAGATCGCGAGCGAGGAGGTGCTGGTGCGAGCCTGGCGCGAGCGGGACTTCCCGGCAACGATCGTGCGCCCGAGCCATACCTACGACGAGCGCAGCATCCCGATCCCAGGGCGCTGGACGGCGATCGACCGCATGCGTCGTGGCGCACCGGTGCCGGTGATCGGTGACGGCACCTCGCTGTGGACGCTGACCCATGCGCGCGACTTCGCCGTCGCGTTCGTCGGGCTGCTCGGCGACCGCCGCGCCGTGGGCGACACCTACCACATCACCTCGGACGAGGTGCTCACCTGGGCACAGATCACGCGGATCCTGGCCCGCGCCGCCGGCGCGGGCGAGCCGGAGCTCGTCCCGATCCCCGGGCGGAGCATCGGGTCCGAGCTGCCGGGCGAGCTCGACGGGCTGGTCGGGGACAAGGTGCACTCGGTGTTATTCGACAACAGCAAGGTCAAGGCGCTGGTACCGGAGTTCACCGCCACCACCCGGTACTGGCAAGGCGCCGCCGAGGTCCTCGCCTGGTACGACGCCGATGAGCGCCGCCGCGTGGTCGACCCCGACCTCGATGCCGCATTCGATCGGCTCGTGTCCCGCTACGGGAGGTAACGGAGCCGGAGACGAGAGCCGATCGAGCGGTCACTCACTCCTCGAAGTCGATGCTGCCGTCACGACGACCGGCGGCACCGAAGGCCGTGAACGCGAGTGCGGCCAGGGCGTACCAACCGAGTCCGATCACAGCGGCGAGGCCGAGGGGCGCGAGCGCCCATGCGCCCGCGGGCCTGCACCGGTTCCGGCCAGATCGTCGTGGGGACGATGACACCGCACAGCAGCGTCATGACCAGCACGGTGGCGTTCGAGCACACGTTGCGCCAGCGCGGTGCGCGCAGCACCACGGCGGCCACGGTGAGCGCCAGTGGGTACATGGTCATGCACTGAGCGCGATGGCGACGACCGCCAGCACGGCACCGGCTGGGCTGAACGTGACGCCGAGCGCGGGGCCGACTGCGAGCAGCACGATCGGCCTTGAACAAGACGATTCAGCCGCTGCCTCGGGCACTCAAAGATGAGGGATCGCGCCGTCTCGGGTATCGCAAAGCCCGCAGGCTGCCCAGTGGATCCGCGCTCTCAGGGTGGGCGTCCTGTAGCCGGACGTCGAGCACGTCAAGGTCGGTGAGGATGAGAGGTCGGTCCGCGATCGGCAACGAGAACCGCTCACCCAGGACTGGCCCCAGGGTGGGCGGCTGCACCGGCGCAGAACGATCGACCGCGTACACGCGCCCGCTGACCACGTCGACGACCACGGGGCGCCGGAGCGTCAGCTCCCTGTCCCACCACGCCTCGACCTCGATCTGCCATGGCCCAGCGCGCTGCTGCGGATCGGTCGAGACCCAGTACGCGACCAGCGGCGCGCCGTCGCGCACAAACGTTCCGACGTGCGGCGCCGCCAACACTTCCGACCGCTGCGGCGCGGGAGTCTCCGGCTCCTCCATGCGCCACAGCAGCGGCCGAGGCACCGTCTCGTCATCGAAGACTGCGGCGACACGGCGGTACGCCTCGAAGGACAACTTGGGCTCGTACGTCTGCCCGTTCAGCAGTCCCATCAGGACGGGCGGTCGCGCACGGCCGTCGGACTGCCGGTACTCGGCCGCCATCAGGTCCACGACGTGGAAGTAGAAGGCACGGTCGAACCCGATCAGTCGGTCCGCGACAAGTCGACGCGCCACCCAGGTGGCCTGCACGTCCTCGTCGATCGAGTAGAGGCCGAGCCAGTCGTCGTTGTGACCATGTGCCTGCGAGGGACAGCCTGCCTCCCCCTGCCATAGCTCGATGCGCCGTCCCGGGCTGTAGCGGTCGAGCAGTCCGCGCCCCAGGTCGTGCATCATCCGCAGGTCGTGCTCGGGGACAGCCTGATACGGGTGGAAGCTGAACGCATCGATGTGCTCGGCCATCCCCGCCTCCAGGCACTCCTGCAGGAACATCGGGTCGATCTGAGACTGCGCCCCACCGACGATGAACGCCTCCGGGTCGACACGTCGCACCGCATCCGCGGTCGCCTCCACGAGACGCGAATAGTCACGACCGTCTTCGCGTTCGGGCGCCCAGAACTGCGGGATGTTCGGCTCGTTCCAGACCTCCCAGTGGTTCACGCGGCCCCGCAGGTGGGCGACGAGTGCGGCGACGTAGGCCTGCCACGCCCGCACGGCCGCCTCTCCGGCGTGGACCGGTGTGTAGCCCACCGCCGATTCGTGCGGAGCCTCGGGGCTGTAAAGCTGGTTGCCGAAGGTCAGGCTCATCAGGGTCCGCACCCCGCGCTGCGCCAACGCGTCCACGATCTCGTCGAGCCACCCGAAGTCGTACACCCCCGGCTCCCGCTCGCAGCGGCTCCACCCGCTCTGCACCCGCGCCCACCCGGCACCAAGCTCACCCAGCCACGGGTAGACGCGGTCCGGCTCGAAGAGCCGTCGATCCAGGCCCTCGAAGCCGATGCCGAAACGCGACTGCGTGCCGGGTCGTCCCCTGACCGGCCCACGGAGCGTTCCCACCGGGCGCAGACCCGGCAGCTCGGTCGTCATCGCTCGATCCTCGCCGCGCTGGAATCGCGCCCCTCCGGCATCAGTACCCCCGAACGCCGTCGGGCCAGCGCAACGGGACGCCATCGGCGGTGAGTCGGTCCTGGAACTCAGCGAGGGCAGGCTCGCTCTCCCAGACCTTGTGAGGAACCAGACCCGACGCGACGCAGTCGGCGGCCAACGCTCCCGCCACCTCGCCGATATTCCACTCGACCGGGTGCAGGCGGTAGCAGCCGTTCGTGATGTGCGTGGTGCCGATGTTCTTGCACGCCGCGAGCACGTTCTGCACCCGCTCGGGGATCAGGGCGCCGAGCGGGATCTCGAACGGGGACGCGCCGACATCGATGTACCCGTCGCCACCGGTCGACGGATGTAGGTCGATGCGATACATGCCGATCCCGACCGAGTCGGGGTAGTGCACGGCACCGCGGTCGCCCCGCACCGCCAACGACAGGTCCTGCTCCAGAACCCGCCGCAACGGTCGGATCCGGCGGCTCTCCCGGTAATAGGGGCCCTGAGCGAAGCCGTCCTCGGTGCCCACCACGTCGGGTCGCAGACGCAGCCCAGGCCACCCCGTGCCGCCGTCGGGTCGAGGGGCGTCGGTCTGCAACCAGTACAGCACTGAGAGGCCTAGCTGCTTGGCGTCGGCCAGCCGAGCCGCACGGGTGGGCTCGTCGACGTCGATGACCGATCCCAGGAAGTAGTCGATCATCGACCAGTTCACGAGCGAGATGTCGCTGCCATAGGCGCCGGGTCGGAACACGTCGCGCGCGGCCAGCCGCCGGCACAGCCAGAGGTTCTCGTCGGCCATGTTCGTGGACTGGTCGGCCACCATCGCGAACGGGTCGTCACCCGGGTTGGGCACGAACGTCTGGATGTTCGGCTCGTCGGTGCGCGGGTGAGGTGAGGCGAAGCCCAGCAGCGGACCCGGCCAGGTGGGCGGGACCAGGTCCCGCCAGAACTGGTATCGCTCCGGACGGTCGATCGTGTGGTCACCCTCGACGTGATCCAGGGCGAAGCACCAGCTCAGCGCCTGGATGTTGTCCGGCTGCGCGAGCGCCGGGGCGTGCGGCTCGTCCGTGTCCGCCTGCGACTCGAACCCGGTGACGTACTCCACTCCCGCCAGCGGCAGCATGTCGCCAAGCTCGGTGGCGTCGATGAAGTAAGTCGCCGTCACCGCCGCCTCCTCGCCGTCCGGGCCCCGCAGGGTCACCCGCTGGACGACGTCCCGCTCCGCCGCGGCCGCGACTGGCACGACGTTCCTCAGGATCTGCAATCTCCCGGCCGCGACGTGCGGACGCAGCATCTGCTCGATCACGTCGACGGCGACCCGCGGCTCGTGACACAGCTTGCTCACCGAGCCGGCACCGGGGTTCAGCTCGGCCCAGTCGCGCGCGCGGTCGGTCAGCGGGAAGCCGGTCCGGTAGGCGTCGCGGATGCCGTCGCGCAGTGCCCGGTAGGACGCCGTCGCCCCCATCGACTCGATCCACGGGTGCTCGTCGGGCGGCACCGCCTGGGAGGTCAGCTGCCCGCCCAGCCACTCCACCTCCGACGCGAGCAGCACCGTGGCGTTCCGCCGGCACGCGGCCAGCGCGGCCGCGACGCCGCCGAGCGATCCTCCGATGATCGCGACGTCGCACGTGATCGTTCGTTCAGTCACACCTGGTCCTCGGGGGTTGGAAGTGCGTTCGGTGGGCAGGTCGGATCGACCCCTGGTGGTTCGGCGTCGCTCAGCCCTTGACGGAGCCGAGCAGGATGCCGCGGGCGAAGTACTTCTGCAGGAACTGCTTGTCGGGGTCGGAGATGTACAGCAGCGCGTCGAACCAGGCGTTCCAGTTCGCCAGCGCCACCCACAGGGCGACGACGGCGAGGGCGGGCTTGGAGATCGGCAGCACGATCCGCGTCAGGATCCGCATCTCCCCCGCCCCGTCGATGCGGGCTGAGTCGATCAGTTCGCGTGGGATCGCCTGGAAGAAGTTCCGCAGGATGATGACGTTGAACGCTCCGACGGCGCCGGGCAGCACCAGCGCCCACAGGGTGTCGAGCATCCCGAGGTTGCGCACCAGCAGGTACATCGCGATGAACCCGCCGCTGAACAGCATCGAGAACACCAGCAGGAAGTTCAGTAGCCGCCGATGCGGGAACTCTGGCTGCGCCAGAGGGTACGCGACCATCGCCGTGAGAATCAGCGCGAGCGCGGTCGCCACCACGGTGCGGACGATCGTGTTGCGGTAGGCGCCGAAGATCCCCGAGTCCGACAGGATGATCCGGTACGACTCGAGGCTGAACTCCTGCGGCCACAGGTGCAGACCAGGCTGCAGCACCGCTGCCGGCGTGCTCAACGACACCACCACGGAGTAGTAGAACGGGTACAGGGTCGCCAACGTCAGCAGCACGAGCCCGGCCGCGATGACGACGTCGATCGCCCGGTCGCCCGGGGTCCGGCGCGGGCCTCGACGCTTCGGCGCCCGTCCACGTCCGCCAGCCGACGTCGCGGGCGCTGGAAGCGCCGCCGGCGCCGCCGGAGGTGCTGACACAGCCATCAGAACAGCCCCCGATCAGGGTCGAGCCGACGGACCACCACGTTGCCGATCATCACGAGGCCCAGCCCGACCAACGCCTGGAACACCGATGCCGCCATCGACAGCGAGAAGTCGAACGAGAGCATCTGCCGCAGCACGTAGGTGTCGATGATGTCCGCCACTGCTTGCGTGCCCGGCGTGGTGAGGTTGTAGATCTGGTCGAAGCCCACCGCCAGGAAGTTCGAGAGCGACAGCAGGAACAGGATCGCGATCGTGGGGAGCAGCCCGGGCAAGGTGACGTGCCGCATCTGCTGGAACCGCCCCGCGCCGTCCACCCGCGCCGCCTCATACAGCGTCGGGTCGATACCCGACAGCGCCGCGATATAGATGATCGAGCCCCATCCGATGGTCGCCCAGATCTTGGAGAGCACGAAGACCAGGTAGAAGTACTCGGACCGCAGCAGCCATGCCTCGCCCTCGATGTCAAAGAGCCCCATCAGCGCGTTGAGCGGCCCGGCCGATCCCAGGAACTGGAAGAGGATTCCCGCGAGCACCACCCACGAGATGAAGTGAGGCAGGTAGCTGAAGGTCTGCACCAGCCGCTTGAACGGATTCCACCGCAGCTCGTTGAGCGCCAGCGCCAGCACGATAGGGGCGGGGAAGACGATCAGCAGGTCGAGCGCCGCGAAGATCAGCGTGTTGCGCAGCGCGCGCAGGAAGTCCGCCCCCGCGAACAGTCGCTCGAAGTTCGCCGTTCCGGCCCAGTCGCTGCCCCAGATTCCCTCGATCACCGAGAAGTCCTTGAATGCGATGACGATCCCAGGCAGCGGGCCGTAGGCGAAGAGCATGAAGACGATGAAGCCGGGAACGAACATCGCGATCAGCGACCGGTAGCGCCGGTACGGGCTGACACGACGCCGCTGCGGCGCGCCAACCTGCCGCGTCGCGCTACTCGCCAGTTGAACCATGACCTACCAATTCCTGTCCACGTCGACCGTGCGGTGAAACGCTATCCAGCCGCGACTGTCCACCGTTCGTTTCTGCACGATCAGGCCCCCGCATCGGACAACTTCGGACATCGCGCACTGCTGCGTCCGATGGTGTGACTCAGCACGAGCCGAGCTGCTCCCACGGCCCCCACTCGGACGCCCCCGGCTCCTGGTCGCGGGTCCACCACCGCGCCTGCCAGGACGCGCCGTCGTGCACGGCCACCTCGCCACCGGTGTAGACCCACGATGGGGTCCACGCCGCCAGCTCCTCGGCTCCGCACGCTGTCGCGTCACCGACCTGCGCCCACGGCCCCACGGTGCTGGCCCCGGGCTCTTGCCCGTGGGACCACCACTGAGCGACGTAGGTAGCTACGCCGACGCTGACGCGCTCACCACCGGTGTACACGGCGTCCGCCGACCACGGCTCGGCCGCGGGCGCGGGCGGGCCGGTCACGATCGGCAGCGGTGAGACATCGGTGTCGTACTCGACGTCCACGTTGTCGAAAGAGTTGTCGTGCAGCAGCAGACCTTCGGTCTTGTCATCGAAGCCGATGCCCGTGTCGAGGTTGATCAATTCGTTGCCCTCGAACAGCACCGACCGTGCCACCGTGAGCGCGGGCTCGTTGTTCGCCCACACCGCATATAGGCCGTTACGGTCCGGCGCCTCGGAATAGTTCCCTGACGGCGGCGTGGGCAGCACACCCGTGATCGTGTTGTCGCGGTACTCCTGCCCGTAGGCCAGCACACCGAGCAGCTCCGGAGCAGTGCCGACGCCCAGGCGGGTGCCGATGCTGCCGTGGCCGGACAGCGGGGAGACCCCGGACACGGTGTTGCCCACCACGGCGTCATACATGCTGATGTTGTGACGGGGCAGCGTCGAGTGCGCTGTGTTGATCATGATTCCTTCGGAATCGATCGTCCTGTTGTTCGCGATCACGCCGCCGTAGGAGTCGCCGTAGAACCAGATGCCCTTGGCGTTGTCCTGGACCGTGTTGTCCACGAAGGTGAGATTGGCCAGCGGCAGCATGACGACGAACGTGCTGCTGGCATCCGGCTCCACGAGCCACGCGCCGTCCACGGTGATCGACGAGGTCGCCTCGTCCAGCGACGAAACCGGGAGCATCTGCCCGGCGCCGCGCCCCTCCATGATCGCAATGTGCCAGCGGTCCCACGGGTTGTTGTTCGTCAGCCAGTCCGTCGACCCGACCGGGTCGACGACGAGGGTGTCGCCCGAGACCGAGACGACCGACCCCTTGATCTTCGTGCCGCCGCCGGTCTGCTGCGCAAGGATCGGCTCGCCGTCGTTGTTGTGCGCGCTCCCGAAGCCCTCGACGTAGTTGTCGGCGACATAGATGTGGGTCTTGACCAGGATGCCGTGGCTGTCGCCGCGGGTCGCACTGGGGATGCCGATCAGCTCGTTGCCCGTGGCGGTGCTGTACTTCGCGCCGTTCGTGACCTGGCCGTCGGAGAAGTGGAACCGGTTGTCCCGCAGTGTCATGTACTCGTTGACGTACGCCTGCTGGATGTTCGCCGAGTAGCCGGTGAAGTCGTTGTCGGCGAACAGCACCCGCGACGCCGCGATGAACACGGCACCGAGGCCGCGGCTGCCGGAGGTCGGAGCCGCGGTGGTCGAGTAGTCGAGCTCGACGCCGGTGATGAAAATCCGGCTCGAGGTCCGCAACGAGGCATCGCGTGTCGCCGCGTCCCAGGGCTGCCCGAGCCAGAAGAACGTGTCGGGCAGGTTCGCGGTCGCGGAGACCTCCACCCGCAGGTCCGCCACACCGAGCATTCCGTCGGTGATCGCGTCGTCAACAGCCACGAACAGGTTCTCCCCGCCGTCACCGCTGTAGATCACCGTGGTCGCCGTGGCGCCCTCGCCGACGATCGTCACGCCCGAAGGGATTTCGATCCCGCCGCTCACCACGTACGTGCCGGCACCGAGCCGTACCGATCCCCCGCCCGCGGTGTGCGCCGCATCGACGGCGGCCTGTAGCGCGGCCCGGTCGTCCGTGGTGCCGTCGCCGGTAGCGCCGTGCTGGGCGGCGTCGACCTCGGCCCAGACGAAGTCATCGGCCCACGCGGTGCCCAGTCCCAGGGGATCGGAGCCGACCGGCACGACGTCCAGGCTGTGCTCGTGCAGCGTCACCCAGGAGCCACCGCCGTCGGTGCTGACCTGCACCTGCCAGGTGCCCGGGCTCGCCGCCGACGGGATCTCCAGCAGGAGGCTGTACTCACTGTGTTCGAGGAGCGGGACCGCGGCCGTGGCCGCTCCCTGGCTCAGCCGCACCAGTGGGATGGTCGCTCCGAGCTGCAGGTCCCTCCCCACCAGCCGGACCTGCTGGCCGGCCCACGCCTCCGGTTGGTCGATGTAAAGCGGCCGGGGTTCGTTGATCTGCGTCGAGGTGGCGCCCGCCGTCGTCGTCACCGTCGCGGTCCACTCCCCCGCCGGCAGCGACGACGGCACATGACATGTGACGTAGTGACCCGCCGAGTCGCCCCCGACGACCGGGCAGGCGATCCCGCCCGTGAGCACGACCGCCGCGTTCGGCCCCAGGCCCTCGCCCCAGAACGTCGCGAGATCACCGGGATCCACCCCCTCGGAGGTGCGGAACACGATTGGCGGGTGCGTCGGGTCGGCCGCCGCGGGATCGGCGCCGAACGGCACCGCGGCGAGCGCGGTCGCCAGGGCGAGGCTCAGCGCTGCTGAGACAGCAACCCGTGGGGTGATGACATGCATGACGAATCGACTCCCTTGTCCGTACCTGCGTGCAACGAGCGTGTGCGCGCTCGACGGCGCGTCTCATCGGGGCGCTGGTAGATCGCCGTCGGGGCGCTGCGCCACCTCGCCCCCGACGGTCGGCCGCACGGCGGCCGTCAGATCGTTCTCGTCAGCCGAGCTCGTCGGCCAGCTGCTGCGCAGCGACCTGCAGCTGCTCGCCGCCGTTCGCGTTCCACTCCGCCACGAACCCGTCCCAGTCCGACAGCGAGCGGGAACCGGTAATGAACTCGGTGTACGCCGTCACCTTGAGGTTGGTGAGGTTCGCCCACGAGGCCCCGGCACCCGGCACCGACGTCGCCTTGCCGAAGTAGTCCACGATCCCGTCGCTGGCGACGGCATCCTGCTGCGCCCGGAGCTCGGGGTCGGGCGTGTGCAGGAACGTCGAGACGTCCGCCTGCGGGATCCCGAAGTACGGGTACGGCCCGAATCCTTCGGCATCGCGCCGCGCTTTGTCGGTGTAATCCCCGAGATACGTGATCCCGCCTTCGAGACCGGCGTCGGGGTCGACGAGCTCGTAGTGCGTGCCCTCCTCGCCCGCCGCGAACAGAATCGACGTCGCCGTATCGGCGTAGATCGCCTCGAACGCCTCGAGCGCCGCTGCGACCCGGCCCGGATCTTGGGCGAGGTCGGCGCTGAAGCAATAACTGTTGCCGGCGCTACCCCACGACCACGCGCCCCGCCCACCGGAGCCCTCGAGTGCGCGAACGGCGTCGAGCCGGGCATCCGGGTTGGTGCTGCGCGCCACGTTGACGGCACTGTTGGGATCACTCTCGTCACGGGCGTTGGCAGCGACATAGTCCATGAACGCCACCTCGCCGCTGGTGAGGCGGGCTGCCTGCGCGCCACCCTCGGTCGTCGAGAACTCCGGGTCGATGTAGCCGGCCGCGTACCAGGAGCTGAGCAGCTCGAGCGCCTCCCGGGCCTCGTCGCGGACGGCACCGTTGATGATCCGACCGTCGACCATCTGCCAGGCGGTCGGCATCACGCCGAAGGAGCCGAAGATGGTGTGGAAGGCGGCGAAATCGCTCGCTCCCAGGGAGGTCATGCCGATCACGCCAATCTCTTTGAGCGCGGCGAACGCCGACTCGGCCTCCTCGATCGTGGTCGGGGTCTGCGTGATCCCGGCCTCGTCGAGCAGGTCGCCGCGCCACATGCTCGAGGAGCTCCAGCGACCGCCGCTGAAGTACGTGGGGATGCCGAAGTTGGCGCCGTGAGTGAACTGGTAGTTCCACCCTTGCGGCCAGAGCTCGTCGATCGCGCTCGAGAGCGTCGGCGCGTGCTCGGCGATGGTCTCGCGTGAGACCTCGCCCAGCACCCCCTGCTGCGCGAACTTCTGCACCTCATCCGGGTTCGCGACCCACATGAGATCCGGGATATCCCCTCCGACCAGGAGCGACTGCAGCCGCGTGCCGTAGTCGTCGTACGCGACCGACACCGTGGTGAGGTCGAGGTCGAAGAGCTCCTTCGCCTTCGCCACCACGAACGGCTCGTCGCCGAGCACCATCGGTCGGCCGGACCAGAAGTACTCGCGGGACGGCTCGCCGGTCGGGCTGCCTCCGCCCTCCGGTGATCCACCGCCGCAGGCGGTCAGGACGGAGGCTCCGATCCCGAGACCGGTCAGCTGCAGCAGCGAACGGCGGGACAGTCGAGTGGTCGTCACGAGGAACTCCTTGATCGGAGGTGATGGGTAGGGGCGTTGATGGGGGCGACCGGTGTGATCGGGTAGTTGGAGAGCCATCACACCCGCTGGGGCGTCGAGCTCGACGTCGAGTCCATGTTCGTCTGTCCGGTCGTCCTTGACGTTGTCGGCAAGTTAGTACCCGATCGGACGCGGAACACGAAACAGACCTGGAAGCCGACAAATCCGGACAGCACCACCGAGAACGTGGCCAGGCTCGCGGATGCGGCAGCCGACCCGCCCGAGGAACGGACATCTTCGGACACGCCGCTCACGTCCTCAGCGACGACGCACCTACCATCCGCTGCCATGACCGCAACGCTTGGACCCCACCTCGCCTCGGCGGACCCGCAACTGGGAGAACTCCACGCCACCGCGATTGCGACGATCCGGTCCAACGTCGCCGCGACCGACGCCACCGAGGTGCTGTGCGCCGGTGCCGACTACCCGACGCCATGGACCCGGGACGCCGCCATCAACTGCTGGAGCGCGGTCAGCCTGCTCGACCCGAACCTCGCCGAGCGAACCCTGCGCGCGGTCTGCGAGCTGACGTCGTCGGGCGAGATCATCGCCCAGGACGACCAGGGGTGGGACCAGGTGATCTGGATCCACGGCGCCCGCAGGCACGTGCAGATCACCGGCGACCACGCGTTCCGGCGCTGGGCCGCCGGTGTCGCCGTCCGCAGCCTGCACGTCCTCGAGCACCGGTTCCGACACGATCTCGGGCTGTACCTCGGCGGCGCCATGATGCAGGACGGCATCTCGGGCTACCCGTTCCCCGCCGACGACAACGCGACCGACTCCTCGTTCGTGCTCGACCACCCCGACGCGCACGAGATCGCCGCGCTCTCGACGAACATCCTGTACGTGATCGGGCACGAGGCCGCGGCCGAGCTCGTCGTCGCCGATGCCGAGCGCCACCGGCTTCGCGAGCGCGCGGCCCGACTCCGATCCGCGATCCGCCGGCACTTCGCCGTCGGCGGCCGGTGGGCGTATCTGCGGCTGCCGGACGGCTCGCTCGACGTCTCTCAGGAGTTGCTCGGCCTGGCGCTCGGCGTCGAGCATCGGCTCTTCGACGACGCCGAGACCGATGCGGTTATCGGTGGTCTCGCCCGAGAGCCTCGAGGCCCGGCCCTCGTGGCGCCGCACTTCCCTCGATACTCCGACACCCACCCCGGCCGGCACAACGTGATGCTGTGGCCGATGGCGATCGGCCAGTGGGGCGCGGCGGCGGCGGTCCGCGGGCGGCACAGCGAGCTCGATCGCACGCTGGGCGAGCTCACGTCGCTCGTCTCCGGCTCGAACGGCCGCTTCTACGAGGTATACGACGCGCGCGACGGCCGTGTGAGCGGCGGGTGGCAGGTCGGCCGGTGGTGGACCTCGGTCTCGGATCAGACATGGTCAGCGACGGCGTACCTCCGCCTCCTCTACGAGGGCGTCGTCGGTATGAGGTTCGACGACGACGGGTTGTCGTTGGTGCCGCACCTCCCCTTCGGCGTGGGTGAGCTCGTGCTCACAGGTGTGCGGTGGCGATCCCGGGACCTCGACATCCGGCTGCGCGGGGAGGGGTCCTCCGTGGTGTCGGCGACGGTCGACGGCGTTGCCTCAGGTCCGCACCTGCCGATCCGTGTCATCGACACCTGTGGTCCGTGCGAGATCGACGTCGTGCTAGCACCGTGAGGAGCGACGACGGCGGCCACGACGGCCACGCGTCAGCGCGTCGAGACGCCGTGCTCGGCCAGCCAGCTGCTGCAGTCCTCACGCCACCTGCGTGTGCGCGGCACGGTCGCGTCACGAGTCACGCTGAGCCCGTGACCGCCGTGCGGGTACAGGTGCAGCTCGACCTCGGCGCCCGCTGCGACCAGGGCGGCGCCAAGCCTCAGCGACTCGTCGGCCGGCACGCTCGGGTCGGGAGCCGTGTGCCACACGAAGCACGGCGGCGTCTGAGACGTGACCCGGTTCTCCAAGCTCAGCGAAGCCGGGTCGTCGGGGTCGGGGCCGAGCAGCGAGTCCCCCATGCGTCCCATGGGCCGGCGATGCACCGACACCACCGGATAGCCCAGCACGGCGAGGTCGGGCCGCGCCGACTCGGCACCGGACGCGAGCGAGGCGATGTCCTCGGAGGTGGCGGTGGCCGCCAAACCCGCGAGATGACCGCCGGCGGAGAAACCCATCACGGCGATGGGGCCGTCGACCACCCCGCGCAGCTGCAGCACGGCGTCGAGGACCGTGGCCAGCGGCGCCGGGTGGCGGGCGGGGTCCACCGGATACCGGAGCCAGCCGCACGGAAAGCCCTCCGAGGCGAGCCAGTCGCACACGGGTTCGGCCTCGCTGGGAGACAGCGAGAGATAGCCACCACCCGGCAGCACGAGCACGAAGCCGTGATCGGGTCGCGGCCCGGCGATCACGTTGAGATCGGAAGGCACCGCGCCAGCCTCTCTCATCTCCGGCTCCACGAGGCCCGGGATTGCGGTGCCGCTGTCAATTCGTCGAGAATGCCCGGACGATCGGGCATGGAAACGGACATATTCACACATGCGCCCGACGGACAACGGAGTACCGGTGGATCCAGACCGTAAGCACATCGCGGAGTCACGGCACGCGTTCATCATGCGCGAGGTCGAGTTGCGTGGCACGGTCCGGATCGGTGAGATCGCTCAGCGTCTGGGTGTCAACGACGTCACCATCCGGCGCGACATCATCGAGCTCGACCGGCGTGGCCAGCTCACCCGAGTGCACGGCGGCGCCGTGCGCAGCGACGCCACGACCAAGGTCGAGGCCGGCAAACTGCTCATCGGCGTGATCGTGCCCAACATCTCGACCAACTGCACCTCGATCGTGCGTGGCATGGAGGTGCACGCACGATCGGCGCGCGCCCGGCTCGTGCTGGGCAGCTCGCACAACGAGGTCGAGACCGAGCAGCAGTGCGTGGACCGGATGGTCGGCCTGGGTGTCTCTGGCATCGTCATCGCACCGACGGTCAGGGGCACCACACTCGACGCCGTCTCGCGTCGCGCTACCTCGATCCCGGTGCCCGTGGTGGTCCTCGAGCGCGATCTCTCCAACGTCCTCGACGGCAACCGGCTCGACAACGTCCGGGTGGACCGGAACCACGGCGTCGCCCTCGCGCTGCGGCACTTCCAGCGCCTCGGCCATGACGCCGTAGCGCTCGCGATCTACGACTCGGTGCTCGTCGCCGACCAGATCCGAGACGGGTTCCACGGCGCCGCCGCGCATCTGGGCCTCACCCACGAGATCGACGTGTCGTTGCCGTACGCCAGCGAGCGTTCCGAGGATCTCACCGGCGCGATCGAGAAGCTGCTGGCACGGTGTGCTGAGAGCGGGACGACGGCGCTGCTGGTGCATGCGGAGGGGCACGCCGGCCGCATCGTCGACGTCGCGCTCAACCTCGGCATCCGGATCCCGGAAGACCTGGCGATCGTCTCCTACGACGACATCCACGCCGACCTGGCCGCCGTGCCCCTCACCTCGGTCTCGCACCCGAACGCCGAGCTCGGCCGGGAGGCGCTCACGCTCCTGGTCGACAGGATCGACGACGTCCGCACCAGCAGCACGCCTCGGCACATCATGCTGCTCCCGGAGCTGACGATCCGCAGCTCGTGCGCGGCTGCCGTGGCGTGAGGCAGGAGGCTCGCTGCAGCGTGTCCGGTTCTGTCCGGTCTCTCTCCGGCAGCTCGCCGGTGCCCACACGCCGTTGTTAGGTTGCCGGCCACACACACGCAAGGATGCCTGCCTCATGCCACCCCACTGCGCTGCCATCCCCGGTGGCCGCGATACGCGATGCTGACCACCCGCACCTGCGGCGACACCCTGGAGATCGAGCTCGTCGACGACCTGCGGCACCCGGCCTTCAGCTGGCCGCGCTCGCTGCTGTGCGTCGAGCTGCCCGACGGCGTCGCCCTGGCTGACCGGCTCGCCGTCCTGGATGACGACGGTACCCCGGTCGGTCAGGTACCGGCACAGACCGTCGGGACCGAACTGCACCTCCTCGCCGCGATGCCCACGGCGAGCCGGCAGCGCTGGCGCACCGGAGCCGATGCCGCCCTGCCCATGCTCGAGCACCCCGCGGCGGTCAGTGGCGAGCGGACGTCGTCGGCGATCCGACTCGACAACGGGACCATCCAGGTCGAGATCAGCGCCGCCGTCGAGCACCTCAGCTACCGGGTGAGCGCTGACGGCGAGGAGCAGCTGGGCGCCCGGCTCACCGGGCCAGCCATCATCGAGCGCGAGACCGAGCTCCTCGATGCGGGTCCGTTGTTCGCACGAGCGATCCAGCGCACGACCTTGGCTGACGGCAGCCAGCTCCTGCTGGAACTGCGACTCGTCGCGGGCGAGGACACCGTGCAGGTACGCGAGCTCATGCAGGGGTTCAGCGGCGGAACCTGCCACCTGGAGCTCACCGCGCGCGCCGGGCTCACGCACCGCGTGGCACCGAACCGCCCGATGACCGACCCCGAGCAGCTCCGCTCGGCGATGCGCCACGACGGCACGCACCGGCCCGACGTCCACGGCAGCGTCAGCGAGGGCTGGGAAACGCTCGGCTCGGACCTACGGGAAGACGGCGAGCTGCCGTTCCACCTCCGACCGTTCCAGGCCTGGAACACCTGGTGGCGACTCCCCTGGGCGGCGTTCTGGACGGAGGGCAGCGAGCGGCCGGCCGTCGGTGTCTACGTCGACGACATCACCCGCTGGCGCGACGGCCAGTACGCGGTGTGGGGATCGTCGAACACCCTCGCGGTGCGCTTCTACCTCCGCGACGGACACCTGGTCTGGCGGCTCCCGCTCGCCGACGGCGAGCGGCAGCTCAGTCTGGCCGTGCTCGAGCGCACCGGGTCCGGCGATGCCGGCACGGGCATCCGTACGGCGATGGCCGACCGGCTGCGATGGAGGTCGTGGATCCCGCTTCAAAAGGTCAGCGGCTGGGTGCTCGGGCACCGCGAACCTCGCTCTGCGTACCCGCGCGTGTTCCACGCCGAGGACCATGGGTTCCCCGGGGATGCGCAGGTGCGGCTGGCGCGGCTGGTCGAGCTGCTCGACGGCGGCCAGCGCACCCTGGTGGGGACCGCGATCGACGGCCCGAGGTCAGCGCCCGGGCCGGCGCCGGTGGAGTCGAGGACGGTCGCGACCGTGCTGGCGCCCCTGTTCGACCAGCTCGCGGCGGATCTCGACGACGACCTGTTCGATCTCGGCAGCGCGTCGCTGCAGTTCCTGGCGTACCTGTGCCACGACGAGATGCTGATGCCGACGCGGACGATGCTCGCGGGGCACCCGAACTTCCTGTCGGATGTTCTCAGCCAGGTGATGCTGCTACCGCTGCTGTTCCCGCATCATCCGGCGGCACGCGAGATGGCGGATCACGTCGAGCACGTGATCGCGCTCAACCTTCGCCTGCACACGCGTCCGGCGGTCCAGCCGTGGGGCACGCACGCGGGCCGCTGGACCGAGAACCTCGGCACCTATGCCTTCACGCACCTGGACAACGCCGTCATGCAATCGGCCTATCTCCGGCGGCACGTCGACCAGCGGAACCGCCTGGCGCGGGCCGAGCTTCGCGATCTCGCCAACTGGCTGATCAACACCCTGTCGGTGCCTCTGCGCCGGTTCGACGGGTTGCGCGCCTACCCGCCGGCCGGCGCCCATTCCTACGCCGGGCCGGTGCCGCGCATCTTTCGGGTCCTCGCGGAGGAACTGGAGCGGGTCGACCCGCTGCTGAGCGAGCACCTGTACTGGACGGCGCCGCCCTTGGACTTCGAGTGGGCACCGCGAGGTGCGGAGATCTTCGATCATGCGGGCCTGCTGCGGCGCGGCACGCTGGATCGTCGCGGCCTGCCGCCGGAGCTGCCGTCACGTGCGTACACCGGCTTCGGCGTCGTCATGCGGGCGCGGCCGCACACCGAGGACGAGGCGGTCGTGATCCTGCAGCAGATCGACGACGGCCCCAACTACCGCTGGGGGCGGGCCGCGCGCGGCGGCAACGGTTGCCTCTACTACGCGGCGGCCGGCGAGAGGTGGACGCACACGGGCGCCGAACACGTCGGTGACGGCCTGTACGGCGACGTCGAGGCGACCACCAACTTCGGTGTGAAAGCGCCGGGCGGCTACCGCGATATCGGGGAGTACCGCGCGATCGGCCGGGGCGACCTCGACTCCGCGCTCGTCGATCTCGACCTCGCGCGCATGGCCGTGCTGACGGCTGCTCCCGACGTAGCGCCGCTGTACCGCACGCGCAGCGTGCTGATGGTCGACGCCGACTACCTCGTGATCCTCGACGACGTCCCCGACGAGCAGACCGAGGCGCGGCTGTCCTGGTTCGTCGATGTCGACGGCGACTTTCCGTACATCGCGCAGCTGAAGCCGGGCGCGGCATACGTCGAGGTCGACCCCGAGCGGCGCCCCCGTGAGCAGCGTGGTCGCTACCCCTTCACCCGCGGCCGCTACTACGACGGCCGAGGAACGTTCCTCACCCTCGTGTCGCATCGCGACGACGTGAAGGCGGTCGCAACACCGTGGGGCGCGACCGTGGCCTCAGCGGAGGGCACCGACCACGTCGTGCGGTCCGCGACGCCGCTGGAGCACACCTGGTCTGGTGTGACGGTCGTGGCGGAGGCCGCCGTCATCCGCGAACGTGACGGGGTGCGGCGAGCCGCGCTCGTGCGAGGGAGTCGAATGAGAGTTGGTGAATTCGCGGCCGAGATCGACGGCGACGCCGGCATCGACATCACGACCGGCGAGGGGGGACAGGTCAGCGGGTGGCTCGCCGTCGCGGGGCTGCAGGCACACGTCACGGTGTCGTTCGCTGCTGGGCAAGGCCGCCTGTACGTTGATGGCGTCGCCCGCTCGCCGGAGGGCCAGGACGGCCGGGCCTCGGTGGAGCTGGACCTCGAGCGAGGTCGGTACAGGTGGGAGATCACCGGCACCGATCCGACTCCTGCGCGTCCCGTGATCGGCACGGTCGTCCGGCGGTCAGACGGGTACGAGATCGCGGTGGAGCAGCTGGCCAGTGTGACGGGATACGAGGTCGTCGACCATGACGGTGGGTGCGTGCTCGGAGCCGCGCCGGGCCCCCGGATCACGATCCCGGTTCCGACGTCGACTCGCGCGGTGCGCGTGATCGCGCGTGCCGGCACGGCGGCGAGCGAACCGAGCGATCCGTATCCCCTGCCAGCTCGGCCCGGGGCGCCGCCCCCGCCCGACGGTGTGGTGCTGCACCGCGGCGGCAACGGCCACACGGTCACGTGGGGATCGGTGCTGGGCGCGGCCCGGTACCGAGTGGTGAGTCGGGGCGGAACGACGGACGAGTGGATCATGCTCCTCGAGACCGAGAGCACGACGGCTCGCATCGGTCCCCTGCAGCCGGAGGTGGAGATCGCGGTCGTCACGATCGACGGGGTCGGTGAGAGCCGGCCATCCGCACCGGCGTCGGCCCGTCAGTTCGACTCCGACGTCGCCCGCGCCCTTGAGACCGCCGTCTTCACACGCGCCACGGAGAGCCACGAGTGCGGGTACCCCGAGTACGACCCATGGGTCGAGGACAAGCTTCCCGTGCTCACCTATCCCAACGAGACATCGCCCGAGCACATGTGAGCAGTCGCGCCCTCGATTGGCGAGGCCGCGCCGTCGATGGGTTCGGCTCAAGAGAGGCGCTGCGCCAGCGGCTCAGAGCTGCTCGGCATCGCCGGCCCACCCCGTCAAGTTTGCTGCTCGACGACCGGGGATCAACCGTCGTTTCATCCACATAGTTTTAGGACGGCGCGGCGATCCGCTGGCAGGCTTGAGACGTGCTGCCTGCGAGCATCCCCCACAGCCTGCTCATCGGACTCGGCCCGAGCGATTCGACGGTCCTCGATGTGGCTACCTCTCCGATGAGTGCGAGCACCGGCGCGGCGACGGCTGGCGTCGACCTGCTGACGGTGCGGCTCCTCACGGTGTCCGGAGAGGCCGTGACCCGCCGCGTGGTGCGCAAGCGGCTGCGACCGCTCACGGCCGGGCGACATGCTCAAGCCTCCCGTGCGCCGAACCATTGGGCGTACTGGCGGCGCGAGGCACTGGCGTACGAGAGCGGCCTCCTTCCTCGCGGCCCCGGCCTCACGGCGCCCGATCTGCTCACAGTCGACAGCGACACCATCTACACCTCCGAAGTCGTCGGCGAGCGCGAGGACGCGGCGGTCGCAGCAGAACGCTTGGGGCGGTGGCAGGGCGTGACCCGCGTCCCGGACATTTCGTGGCTGGCGCGACACCAGCTCGCTCAGCGCGTCGCCGTGACCACGCTCGACTGGAGCGGCCTCGAGGCCGACCCACGGCTGGTCGCTCTCTGGGACCGACGTGACGAGATGCTCGCCGAACTCGAGACCGTGCCGGTCACGGTGGTCCACGGCGACTACTCCGCGGGCAACCTCTTCGCCGTCGACGGCGGTACGACGGTCGCGATCGATTGGGCGACGTTCGGCGTCGGCCCCGTCGGCGCCGACCTCGCCTCGCTCACGCTCAGCACCGGGACCGACCAACTCGATGCCTACGCGAGTGGACTTGACGGCGTGATCTCACGCTCCGATATCGAACGGGGTTACCGGGTCGCGCTCGGGCTCGCACATGCGAGCCGAACGCACTGGGCACTCGCCCAGGGCCGGCCGACTGACCCGACTCTGACCGACCTGGTCCTCGGCATCGTGTCGTGATCGAGGGCGGCTGCCGGCTGCTGTCTCGGGAGTACTGATCTGTGCCATGGTGCTCGGATGACGCAGGATTCCGTGCGGACGTCCACCCAATCGAACAGCATCGCGCGCCGTCCGACGCAGCCCTCGCCCGGACCCGCCACGGCGGCGACCTCGCGCGGATGCGGCGGGCGAACGGGTACTCGAACGCGACATGGGTCGGCGACGGCATCGCGGTGCGGATCGCGCACACGGCCCGCGACATGGCTGGTGAGGTCGCGCTCGTGCGCGCGCTGCCGCGAGAGGTCGGGCACCCCTGAGATCCTCGGGGCGGGCTCGACGAAGGGCCATGGCTGGATCGTTACTGCGGAGGTACACGGCCAGAACCTGCACGAGGCATGGCCGACCCTGACGAGTCGGGAGCAGCAACGAGCGGTCCACCAACTGTGGGCTCGAGCTGAGAAGGTGCATGGTGCGACGTCGTCGCTCAGGACGCATGTGGCCCCGCACGGGGGCTTCGTCCCGGCCACGCTCGAGGCCGCCAGGGCAGCGGCCACACGCGCCGAAGCCGCGCTGGAGCTGCACCGCGCCCAGCGGTCGCAG
>NZ_JBMDXJ010000140.1:0-5964 GCF_048594945.1 Pseudactinotalea sp.
GGTCTCGACATCGACCTGCCGGAGACCTCGCTGCAGGACCCCGCGGAAGCACTGCGTGAGGCCCGCGGCCAGGTCGATGAGGCACAGGCCGAGGCCGGCAGCGCCGGCGACGCCTCCGGTATGCCGTTCTCGCGTTCCGCCGAGGCCGGGCAGACGCCGAGCGACCAGCCGCCGCCTTCGGTGCCGCCGCAGCAGCCATGGCAGCAGGACCAGCCGCCGCAGCAGAGCTGAGGATCGACAGAGCAGGGCCCGCCGTCACGCTGGTGACGGCGGGCCCTGTCGCCTTTCGGTCGAACGTGGCCGACAGTTGCTGCTGTGTCGGTTCCGACCACGACGGCGCCCGCCCGGCTACAGTGACGGCGTGCGGATCGCCGTCGTCGCAGAGTCGTTCCTCCCGCAGGCCAACGGTGTCACGGTCACCGTGATGCGGCTGCTGGACTACCTCGCGGACCGGGGGGACGAGGTGCTCGTGCTCGCGCCCACGCCAGGCCGCGGCAAGGACGCGGTCGACTCCTACGCGGGTGCCGAGGTCCGGCGCTTCAAGGCCGTGCCGCTGCCGGGATACGCAGAGATGCGGCTGTCCACTCCGCTGGTCCGCACGCTGGAAGAGCATCTGAGGTACTTCTCGCCCGACGTTGTGCACCTGGCAGCACCGTTCGTGCTGGGGTGGCAGGCGATCGGGGCGGCGCAGTCGCTGGGGTTGCCGAGTGTGGCCGTCTACCAGACCGAGGCGCCCACGTACGCGCGCCGGTACAAGGTCAAGCAGCTCGAGCCGCTGTTGTGGAAGCGGGTGACCGACATCCACCGCCGCGCCACGCTCTCGCTCGCCCCGAGCACCTACGCCTGCCAGCAGCTCATCGACCGTGGCGTGCACCGGGTGGCGGTATGGCCGCACGGGGTAGACCGGGAGGTGTTCTCGCCGTGCAACAGGGACGAGGCGCTGCGTATGACCGTGGCAGGGCCGGACGAGGTGCTGGTCGGATACGTCGGTCGGTTGGCGCGCGAGAAGCAGGTCGAGGACCTGGCGGGACTGCAGTCGCTCAAGGGAGTGCGGCTGGTCGTCGCGGGCGACGGCCCACGGCGCGAGCACATCCAGAAGGTGCTGAACAAGGCCACGTTCACCGGGCACCTGGGCGGTACGGACCTGACACGGCTGCTCGCGAGCCTCGACGTGTTCGTGCACACCGGTGAGATGGACACGTTCGCGCAGACCATCCAGGAGGCCAAGGCCAGCGGGGTGCCCACGGTGGCACCCGCCCGCGGCGGTCCGATCGACCTCGTGGAGCACGGGGTGACCGGCTTCCTCTACAAGCCGGGCGACCTGCACGCGATGAAGCGGCACGTGAAGCAGCTCGTCACCGACCCTGGGCTTCGGGCTCAGATGGGCGAGGCAGCGCGCGCATCGACCGAGAATCGCACCTGGGACGCCGTCAACGAGCAGGTCACGGTCCACTACCGGAACGCCATCGAGTTCGCCGCTGGTGACGTGGTGGCCGGCACGCTGGCGCCCCGGCGGCGGCTGTTGACCCGTTGACGCCGTAGGGTGACGATCCGTGCCGATCGTTCACCTCGATGACCCCGACGACGACCGCGTCGCCGACTACACCAGGCTGACCGACGTCGTGCTGCGAGCCAAGCACGAGCCCAGCAAGGGTCTGTACATCGCGGAGTCGTCCACGGTGATCGGCCGCGCGATCGCGGCGGGGCACCGCCCGCGGTCCTTCCTGATGGCGCCGCGGTGGCTGGACGGCCTTCGCGACGTACTCGATTCCGTGGGGGCGGGCGAGGGCGGCGACGTCCCGGTCTATGTCGCGGAGGAGGACATTCTCAAGCAACTGACCGGGTTCCACCTGCACCGGGGTGCGCTGGCAGCGATGCACCGACCGCCGCTCGCTCCGGTGTCCGAGATCGTGGCGAACGCGCGGCGCGTGGCCATCCTGGAGGACGTCGTCGACCACACGAACGTCGGTGCAGCGTTCCGCTCGGCGGCGGCGATCGGCGTGGATGCTGTGCTGGTCACGCCGAAGTGCGCCGACCCGCTGTATCGGCGCAGCGTCCGCGTCTCCATGGGCACGGTGTTCCAGGTGCCGTGGACGCGGATCGATCCGTGGCCCGGCGGAGTCGAGGAGTTGCGCGACCTGGGGTTCCGCGTGTGTGCGCTCGCCCTCGGCCACGACTCGGTCACGCTCGACGACGTTGCCTCGGACCCGCCGGAGCGGCTCGCCTGGGTGCTGGGGACCGAAGGCGACGGGCTGTCACGTGGGGCCATCGACGCCGCCGACCAGGTGGTCAGAATCCCGATGGCCGGAGGTGTCGACTCACTCAACGTGGCCGCAGCCGCAGCCGTGGCGTTCTGGGCCACGCGGGTCTGACTCTCATCCCTGCGGCGGATGCTCGGCCACGCAGAACAGGTTGCCCTCCGGGTCGGTGAGCGTGGACCACTGCACCCAGGGAATCTCATCGAGGATCTCCCACTTCAGCGTGGCACCGAGATTGACCAGGCGGGCGACCTCCGCCTCCCGGGTGCCCCACGGCACCGTGAGGTCCATGTGCTGCGACTGTCGCTCGGGCCGCGGTTCGGAGCGACGCATGATCATCATCGGCACCCCATCGGGTTCGCGCGCGGTCAGGACGGCATAGTCGGGGTCGTCGTTGACGATGGTGCTGCCGAGTGCCTCGGCCCAGAACCGGGCCAGCGTGGCTGGGTCGTCCGCCTCCATGTTGACGGCGCCCAAGGTGATCGAGGTCTGTGTGCTCATGGCGTGAACGGTAGACCTCGGGTCCGACACGCGCTCCGCTGTCGCCGGTGACCCTCTGTTCCTCGGCTGAGCGCTCGGTGCTCGGCCTGCGTGCGCCACGGCGATCAGCGTATGTGTGCTGCCCCGACTGCTGGTCTCATGCGTGGCCGACACAGAACGTGACATCTTCTGTGAGGACTGTCCATCGGCGGTGACCGCGCGCGAGCACGCGCGCCTGTCGGCAGTCACCGCTAGCGTGGCGATGTGACCACACAACCCGAGAGTCAGCAACGGCTGTTGTTGCTCGATACCGCCAGCCTCTACTTCCGTGCGTTCTTCGGCGTGCCGGACTCGATCACCGCGCCGGACGGCACGCCGGTGAACGCGGTGCGGGGGCTGCTGGACTTCATCGCCCGGCTCGCCTCGGAGTATCAGCCCACCCATCTGGCGTGCTGCTGGGACAACGACTGGCGTCCGCAGTGGCGCGTGGATCTGGTGCCGTCGTACAAGGAGCACCGGGTCGAGCAGGTGGTGCCCGGCGAGGCGCCCGACGTCGAGGAAGTGCCCGACCCGTTGGAGGTGCAGATCCCGGTGATCCTCGCGGTACTGGAAGCGCTCGGCCTTGCCGTGGTGGGTGCTCCGGAGGCCGAGGCCGACGATGTCATCGGCACGCTTGCCACCGATGCCGGGATGCCGGTCGACATCGTCACCGGCGACCGCGACCTGTTCCAGCTCGTCGACGACGATGCCCAGATCCGGGTGCTGTACACCGCGCGAGGGGTGGGCAAGCACGAGAAGGTGACCAACGCCGTCGTGCAGTCGAAGTACGGGGTGAACGGTGACCAGTACGCGGACTTCGCGACGATGCGAGGCGATGCTTCCGACGGGCTGCCCGGCGTCAAGGGTGTGGGGGACAAGACGGCGGCGTCGCTGCTGGCCTCGTACGGCGACCTGGCGGGGATCCGGGCGGCGGCGGCCGATGCCTCGATCGCGATGGCGGCCGGTGTCCGCAGCAAGATCAACGCGGCAGCCGACTACCTCGATGTGGCGCCGGAGGTGGTGGCGGTGCGGCGCGCGCTCGACCTGGGCGTGGCGATGGAGGATCTACGTGTGCCGGGCTCCGATGAGGACCACCCGCTGCCGCGCGCACCCGAGTCCCTGGTGGAGCTCGTGGACCGGTGGGGTCTGGACAGTTCGGTGCAGCGGGTGCTGGCGGCGATGACGCGATGAGGGCCGATCTGAAGAAGGAGATCCCGAGCTACCAGGCGCGACACGGGCAGTTCGTCGAGATCGAGGTGCCGCCGTTGCAGTACCTGATGATCGATGGCCACGGCGATCCCAACACCTCCACGGCGTACGCGGATGCTCTCGCCTCGCTGTACCCGCTGGCCTACAAGCTGAAGTTTCTCAGCAAGCGCGAGCTCGACCGCGACTACGTGGTGCCGCCGCTGGAGGCCCTCTGGTGGGCACAGGATATGTCAGCCTTCACCAGTGGGCGTGACAAGTCGCAGTGGGACTGGACCGCGATGATCCTTGTCCCCGACTGGCTGAGCGCTGAGCATGTGGAGGCTGCGCGTGAGGCCGCTGCGACGGGTGACCCGCCGTCGCTCGATCAGGTCAGGCTCGAGAGCCTTCATGAAGGCTTGTGCGTGCAGACCCTGCACCTCGGCTCCTATGACGATGAAGGTCCGGTGCTGACCGAGATGCACGAGCGCTTCATCCCGAGTCAGGGACTAGGGATGATCGGCAAGCACCACGAGATCTACTTCAACGACGCCCGCCGCACCGCTCCCGAGAAGTTGAAGACGATCCTGCGGCAGCCGGTCGAGCGGGTCTGAGGATCAGCGCGCGAGCCCTTCGACGACCTCAGCGCCGCTGAGCAGCGTGAGGGCAGCGCCGGGCAGCACGAGCTTGGAGCCGCGGATGCCGGAGCCGATGATCACGTGCTCGTCGGTCGCGAGCGAGGCGTCGACCATCACGCGGTACCGCTCGGGCAGCCCGAGCGGGGTGATGCCGCCATAGGCCATGCCGGAGTCGGCGACCGCGGTCTCCATCGGGAGGAACGAGGCCTTGCGCACATCGAGGCGCTTGCGCACGGTCGTGTTGACATCGGCGCGGGTGGTGGCGCGCACCACGCATGCCGCGACCCGCTCCTCGCCGGAGCGGCTGCCGGCCACGAGCACGCAGTTGCCGGAGATCTCGAGCGTGAGCCCGTAGGTCTCGGTCATCGCGGCGGTGTCGGCCATCTCGGGGTCGATCGCGGTGACCAGCACCGCTCGCGCGGCTCGCTCGTGCTCGCCACCCTGCTCGACGGCGGTGCGCAGCGTCGCGAGGACGGGTGCGGCCAGGAGGTCAGGGGAGTGGAGCGCGGGGGTCCAGTCGAGGGTTCCGAGTCGCATGCTCGCCAACGGTAGGGCACGACGGCGGTGGGTCTCGTCGGGTGGTCGGCTCACCCGTAGGCGAGGTAGCGGCCGGGTTTGCCGGGCTCGACGATGTGGAACCGCACGGTCAGGTCCGTGCGCTCCAGCAGGGCGACCTGCTGGGCGAAGTCCTCGTGGGTGACGAAGACGCGCGGGCCCAGGTCCCACTCGTGATCGAACCAGGTGCGGAGTGCGTCGAGCAGGGTTCGGTCGGTGCCGGCTGCGAGAGCCGACGTCCTGACCCAGAAGTAGGTGGCGGCGTCGACGTCCTCCCAACGGTCGGTGCCGACCGGGGTCACGTCGGACTTCGCGAGAAAGGTGGCGTCGTGCGGCATCACGTACACGCACCCGAGGCAGGTGGTGCCCGTGGGATCGAGCACGGTGTAGCTGAACGCCGCGCCTGTTTCGTGCCGTTGCTGCATGCCCACCAGGTCCTCGCGGTTGGACTCGACCGTGAAGCCCTCCTCGGGCCAGCCGGTCTGCTCCCACACGCGCAGGTCGTCCTTGGTCTCCATCACGGCGGCGTGGTCGATCGCGGCGTCGTCGGTGGTGATCGGCCGGAGCGTGAAGGTCTCGGTGGTCAGCAGGCTCGGGGCGGTGAGCTGCGGGTTCTGGAACGGCATTACCCCACCCTGACACGAGTGAGTGGAGGGTCGAGAAGGGTTATCGGCCCGTTGACACCGCGGCACCACCGAGGTTCAATAGAACGTCCGTTCGATCGCGGGTGGTGCGAACGGATGTCGGTGGCTCCCTCTAGCGTCGGCGAGCGTAGGTAGGAGGTGTGTGATGCACACAGGCACAACGGT
>NZ_JBMDXJ010000141.1:0-6375 GCF_048594945.1 Pseudactinotalea sp.
ACCGCCTGACTCCCGTCAGTGCGGGACGACGTCGACGCCGTTTCGCTCGTAGGTCTCAGTGAGCCGCTGGGCGATCTGGTCCGGCGGCCAGTCGTCGGGGACGCTGAGCATGGTGCCGCCGGCGAACGCCCGGGCGGTGACGCCCTCGGCGAGCTGGTCGAAGGTGACCGTGCCGTCGCGCAACCACACGCGGTAGCCGGCGGGGATGCGCCATCCACCGCGGCCCGAGGCCAGGTTGATGTCCGCCTCGCTCAGCCGCGCGTACAGCGGCTGCCAGCCTTCAATCAGGGCCTCGAGCATCGCGTCACCCACGGCCGGATCGACCGGGACGCCGCGGGGGTTGAGCACGGTGCCGCGCACGTTCTGCGCGGGCCGGCGCCGTCCGAGGAACTTGCCGCCGACATCGACGCCGACCGACAGTGTGGTCGGCTCGCGGCGGGTATAGAGCGTGTAACCGTACCCATCCTGGGGATCCGGTTCACCTGTCGCGGCGGTGGAGGGGCAAGCGGCGACGATCTCGGTGAGCTGATCGGGTGGGCCCGACCACGCCGGCCCATCGACCACGCCCCAGTCCGTGTCGCCGATCCGTGCCGCCAGCGCGTCGACGAACGCTTGCGTGCACGCAGCGATCGCGGCAGGTGGCTCGCTGACTCGGTCGAGCACCACGCCGATCGTTACCTCGTCAGGCCAGTGGCTAGTCATCGCTTCGGAGTGTAGATGACCGTGATGTCGTCGGCTGTGATGCCGTTGTCCGCGAGCAGCTTCCGGATCGCGGACGCTCCCACGGGGTCGGACACGTGCCACTCGAGGACTGCGTCCTCCGGCAGGACACGCAGCTGCCGGTCCGCCTCCGCGAGGAGGTTGGTCCGCATTCCCTGGGACATCGGAATCTCTGGCGCGCGGCCGAGAACCTCGTAACCATCCTTGCCGTCGAGGAACACCTCCTGGGGTGGCCGCCCTCGCGTGGTGTGGCCATCGAAGTCGACGGACTCACCGGTCTCCGGGTCCACGTACTGGTACTCGGGGATACGACCGTCCGGTGTCCTGCTGTAGCCCGAGATCTGGAGCTGGTAGTCCATGCCGCGGTCGCCACGATTGAGGTGGACGATCCCAGTGTCGCCCGAGCCGTGCTGGGTAGTGGCAGGTGGTACCCGCCCCGGCGGGTGGTCGCCGGGCAGGTGCGGGTCGCCGGAGGCGTAACGGCTTCCGTTGCCCGGGTCGAAGGTGTCGGCGGGGATAGGTCGAGGAGTGGCACCCCAACCGTCGCCGCGGTTGCCGGCGACCCAGCGGTTGTTCGCGTCGTCCCAGTACATGACCCACTGGCGAGTCACCCCTTGAGTAGGCGGGCCGCCGACCAGCGGTGCACCCGTGCGTGGATCCACCCGGACCCCGTCGGCGTTGCGGTACGCGTTCTCCCATGCCCCTTCCACGTCGGCAGAGGTCCACCTCGAGGGGGCGTCGGACTGCGACACCACGTGCGGTGGCACGTCACCATCGGGCAGGACGACCTGGGTGCCGGGCTGCGGCTCGAAGAAGCGCGGAGTGCTTCCCGGTCCTGGTGTGCCGCTGCCGGGCGTGGTGTCGAACGGCCCGTGCTCCTGTTCGTACAGGTGCATGAAGGTGCGCATCGCGGCTTCACCGTCCGGGCCGAAGCCGGCGAGCCTGACCCAGGTGCCGTCGAGCAGGTTGGTCATCGAGATGCCGTGGCTGTCGACCCAGAAGCGGACGTTGCCCACGATGACCGACCCACGGCGCAGCAGCGTGCGCGCCAGTGGGCCGAGCACCGCGGATGCGCCGGCGCCCAGCGGAGCGCTCACGAGCATGCCGATGCCCAGGAAGTGCAGCGTGGCCGTTGCCGCCTGCGGGTCTTCCTCCCACTGGCTCAGCGGGTCGTCTGAGAACAGGTCGATCGTCAGTCCCTCGGCGAAGCCGCCGATCACCCGGTGCGCACGGTTGTCGGGGTCATACTCGACGGTGGTGCCGGTCCACCGCGCCACGAACTGCTGGGCGGCGAACAAGGCGATCTCGTCCGGCCGGATCGAGACCAGATCCACGATGCCGTTCCAGACCCCCGTCCACGCCTCACGGGCCAGCTCGCCGTCGAACTCACCGGTGAAGGCGTTGTAGCCGAACAACGGGCCGAACTGCTCGAGGAAGATCTGCCCCAGGATCATCTCGGCCTGGCCGCCGCGCACCACGTCCCCCCAGGGCATCTCGGGTGCGACCCCGGTCGACTCCACCTCGGGTCCGCCGGGCTGTCCCGGGAGCCGGGTGTCCACCTCGCGGAGCGCGAGGATGAGATCGGCCGCGGTGACGTCGGCCTCCTGGAACAGGCTGTGGAGCGCCATGTACCGCTCCCACAGCGCGGTGTTGCGGTCCCAGGTATCGGTGACCTCGTCCCAGTCCTTGGTGACGGTCATCGTGTGCGTGTAGACGCCCGCCGGAGTGGCAACCGTGGTCGATTCCAGCGTCTCCACACCGCCCACGACCTCGTCGTAGAAGCTCTGCGCGTCTTCCTCGAGCGTGGTGAGGTTGGGCCGCTCCCTGCCGACGACGTCGGCCCAGTCCCGCAGGTGTCCGGCGGCGGAGATCATTCGGCTGTTGAAGCTCTCGGCGTTCGCCAGGGGCTGGTCGAGAAGGTCGTAGAACTCAGTCGCCTCGGGCGCCTCGTAGTGGTTCGGGAGGCCGTCCCAGGACTCGCTCGCACTGGTCACGTTGTTGACGAGCGCGGTGCCCATGGCCTCGAGGGCATCGGCGGCGTCGTCGATGTTGCCCATGTGCAGATCGGCGGTCTTGATCGGGAACTTGCTGGGGTGGATCAGTTCGGAGTAGCCGTAGGTGTTGGGGAGGTCGCCGCCCATCATTCCTCCGTGATGAAGTAACTGAAGTCGCCGGTCTCGGCCGCGTCGACTGCGGCAGTCTGCGATGCGGCCATCTGGCTGCCCATCTCGTTGCCTGCGTACTCGTACATGGCGACGACGGTGCGTAGCCCGATCGTGGCGGCCGAGATCGCGTTCATGATGTTGGTGACGTTGGTGCCCTCGGCCTCCAGCAGCTGGCTCACGGCCACCTTCGCCTGCGGCAGGTAGTCACCCTGATCGAGGTTCGTGCCGAGATCGGTCATCGCTGTCTCGGAGAACGCTGCCCCATCGCCCTCGTCGTGGTTCGCCAGTGTCTCGCCGGCGGTCGCGACGGTGTCAGCGATGGCTCTTGCGGGCACAGGATCGATGCGCCACTGGGTCATGAACGTGGTTCCCCCGGAGGATGACGAGCGGTGTACGCGCTCATCATCGATGATGCGTGCTGCCGTGCGCCAGGGGCAGGCATGGGTCGTTCACCCCATGTGTGAGATCGTCCCACCGTGGGACACGGGAAGCTGGTGAATCCGATTGCCGAACCGCTCGTGATCGAGCGCTGCGATGCCATCGAGGTGGTGCTCGATCGCGAGCTGGAGTCATTCTTCGCCACAGCCGCCGACGGCGATCGCCAGTCCGCGCTGGTGACCCACCCGGGCGCACGGCTCAGCCCGTTCGTGGACGCGGAGCTTCGGCGGTCGGAGACCACCTGGATCCTGCGCGATGACGAGGGGTATCACACCGACGCCGTCACGGGTCTGCGCGTCGGCGAGATCCGATTCGCGACCGGGCCGCGGATGGTCGATTCCAGCAGCACCCCCGATCACACGATGCAGGGCGTGGTGATCGAAGCGGTGGTGCGCTTTCGTGCCACCGCCTCGGTGCGGCTGGGTGCCGTCGCGTCGCGTGCCCTGGCAGCGCTCGACGTGGAGGGCCTGCAGCACTGGGGAGTCGCCGAGCCGCTCGACCGCGCCTGGTCGAGTGACGCCGTCACCTCGGAGGCGCGCCGAGCGATGCCGGCGGCGTTCCTCGCGCGGGCGAGCGGTGCCGCCCACGCCTGGATCGGCGTGCGCCGGACCTCCCGTGGACTCTCGGAGTCCACGCGACTGCTCGTGCCACCGGGGGCGCTCGCCGGCACACCGGAGGACGCGATCGAGCTCGTGACCGATGTCCTCACGCGGCAGTTCCAGGTCGAGCTCGCCACGTTCCTGCGATTTCCGACCTCGACCTCAGGGTGGCGGCTGCCTGGCCGGGTACCGCCGCCCACCCCGATCGCACTCGTGCTCGGACCGCGCGCAGTCCGTGGGCTGAGCCTGCCCGGAACGTTCGCTCACGGTGTCGAGTCCTCGTTCGTCGGGCGGCAGCGGCTGCCCTCCCAGCTGCTGCGCTTCACCGATCGTGCACGAGCGTGGCAGCACCTGGCGTCGATCGGCCTCCCACCGCACCCGCGGCCGGCGTCGCCGGATCAGGGTCTGGTCGGGTAGCTCCGAGTCGGTGCTCTGCTCGCCACTGCGCTGCAGCGCTCCGTGCCGCTGCCGTGCCCAGGTACTGCCGCGGCGAGAGCCCATGCACGGCGCGGAAGGCCCGGCTGAAGGCAGGCAGGTGCGCGTAGCCGAGCGCTCGAGCCACCGCGCTTGCCGGTACGCCCATGGTCAGCTGTTCGCGGGCCTGGGTCATGCGGTGCAGCGAGCGCCAGGTGGCCATCGACATTCCCGTGAGCTCGCGGAACCGTGACCGCAGCTGTCCCTGGTCCACCTCCAGAGCATCCGCGAGATCGCGCAGTCGTTCTTGCTCGTCTCCCGGTGTGAAACCGCTGCGCGTCAACCCGGGCAGCATGGCGGCCGAGCGAGCGGCGACGAGGTCGAATGCGGCCACGGGGTCGTGGCCGGCCGGCCGCAGCGGTGTGTAGCAGGCGACCATCTGTGCGAGCAGCCACGGCTCGTCTACCGCCTTCAGGTGGCACGGGCCCAGCCGTGACACCGAGACCGGTGCCTGCCCGGGTGCACGAAAGCCCAGCGGCAGCAGCAGCGAGTCCACAGCGACTGACACCCGGTTGCGAAGCCCGGCTGGCAGCACGATCGCATCTCCCTGATGCAGCTGCCAGTGCCGCCCGCCCACATCGACCTCGGCCGTGCCGCGATAGACCCAGACGGCGACGTGGGCGCCGTTGACTCTCGGCCACGAGCTGCTGGCAGGTAAGGGCGGCGGATGGTCGAGCCAGGGCAGCGCTCCGCCCGGAGAGTCTTCGGGGATGCGAGCAGCGACCTCGCCAGGGCTCGTGCCTCGACGGGAACCGGGGCACATGCGGCGGTACTCGCTCGGGCTCTGGCCGGTGGCAGCGTGGAACGCCCGGGCGAAGCCGCTGGGCGTGGCGTAGCCCACCTGTGCGGCGATCCACGCGATGCTGCGGCCGCCTTCGAGATGCTTGCCGGCGATCGCCATCCGTGCCCGGGTGCGCCACTCGATCGGTGCATGGCCGGTCTCGGCGATGAAGTGCCGCTGCAGCGTCCGCTCGCTCACGCCCGCCTCAGCGGCCATCTCGGGGGCGGTCACCGTGCGCTCGGGTGCCGCGAGGATGCGATGCGCCGCAGCGAAGGCATGCGCCGACCGGGGCAGACGCGGCAGCCCGGTGCCGCCCCCGAAGGGAACGCCGGCCGCCGCCACCAGATCGAGCAGGGATCCCTGGGCCGCGGTGCCCTGGAGGTAGCCGAGATTCATCACGAACTCGTGCACCAGGCGGACCTGCCACGAGGATGGGATGTGGACGGCGGCGAGGTCCGCCGCCGGAAGCCGCTCGGAGCTGGTGAGCGGCAGCAGGACCGGGATCGCTGCGCTCCCGTGCTCGGTGCTCAAGCGGTACCGCACGCCGGGGCGCACCAGTGCGGCCTCGCCCGCCTGCAGCGGCAACCGGCGGCCGTCGATCTCGACTCGAGCCCGGCCCGCCGCCACCCAGAACAGCAGCGGGCTGCCCGACGTGGTCCACGCCGAACGGGCCGGCCAGATCTGGCGAGCTCCGCCGTCGAGATCTGATCCTGGTAACAAGATGGCGCCCTGGGAACGATCGGAAAAGTTAGGTAAGCCTACGCTCACATCGTAGTGATGCCGGGCTCGCCCGGCCCGTTCCATGTCAGAGATGAGACACCAGCACGATGCGTCCCACCCTCCGTGCCGCCGCGCTCGCGGCGGTTGCAGCCCTCGCCCTCGTCGGATGCTCCGGCGCCGACGGTGCCGAGCCCGACCCGACCAGTCCCGAACCGAGCGGTGAGAGCACCGGTGAGTGGCCCCGCACGGCCGAGCACGCCGCCGGCGAGACCGAGATCGCCGCCCGGCCGGTGCGGATCGTCTCGACCTCACCGTCGATCACCGGGTCGCTGCTGGCGATCGATGCGCCGCTCGTGGGCACCGCCGCGGCCACCGTCTCCGGCCTGACCGACGACAAGGGCCTGTTCGCGCAGTGGGCCGACGTGGCCGACGAGCGCGGCGTCGAGATCGCGTACGCCGACCTCGAGCTCGACCTGGA
>NZ_JBMDXJ010000142.1:0-2438 GCF_048594945.1 Pseudactinotalea sp.
ATGGAGGAGCATCGGCTCTCCGCAGGTGTCCCGGTCACCTCCAGCCTGGAGAACTACCTGATCCCCACGATCGCCGACACCCCCGTGATGCACGTGGAGATGGTCCCGTCCTCCGAGGACTCCGGGCCTTTTGGCGCCAAGGGCATGTCCGAGGTGGTCGTGGTGCCCACGTCTCCCGCGATCGCCGCGGCCATGCTGGACGCGGTCGGCGTGCTGCCGCACGCTCTGCCGCTCACTCCCGAGCGCGTGCTCGCTCTGCTCGAGGAGGCACCGTGCGACTGAACGGCACCGAGGTCACCGGTATCCCCGCCGAGCAGCACGGTCTGCGGCTGCTCGACTACCTGCGCACCGAACGCGGCCTCACCGGCGCCAAAGAGGGCTGCGGCATGGGTGAGTGCGGCAGCTGCACCGTGGTGGTCGACGGCGCGGCCGTCACCTCGTGCCTCGTGCTGGTCGGGCAGGTTCTCGACGCCGACATCCGCACCGTGGAGGGTCTGGCCGACGCCGGCCACGCGCCGCTGCAGCAGGCATTCGTGGACCGGCAGGCCGTGCAGTGCGGCTACTGCATCCCCGGAGTCCTCAACTCCTGCTCGGCGCTGCTGGACCGGGTCCCCGATCCCGACGACGCGCAGATCCGTGCCGCGCTCGACGGCAACCTGTGCCGCTGTACCGCCTACAACCGGTTCTACGACGCGGTGCACGATGCCGCGTGCGCGCGCCGCGAGGAGCACCCGGGCGGTGCCTCATGACTCCACCGACCCCGGTGCTGCAGCGACCCGCCGGCGCGCAGGAGGTGCCCGGGCTGCTGGTCGGCTCGCGCGCGGTCAACGGCGGCACCGACCTGCTCGTGCAGCGCCGCGCCGGCATCGAGGCACCCACGCTGCTGGACCTGCGGGCCGTGCGCGCCGAGGTGCCCGTGCTGGAGCGGACTGCCACCGGTGATCTGCGAATCTCTGCGCTGCACACCCTGACCGAGGTGGCCACCGCGCTCGCGGGCGCGCTCGTGCCGCTGCAGGAGTCGATCGCGCTGTTCGCCTCCACGACCATCCGCAACCGCGCGACCATCGGCGGCAACCTCGCCAACGGCTCGCCGGCCGCCGACACCGTGCCGCCGCTGCTGGTGCTGGACGCGGCCGTGGACGTGGTGGGCGCCGGAGGCACCCGCACGGTGCCGCTCGCGGACTTCCTGCTCGGCCCGCGGCGCGTGGACCTGCGCGCTGACGAGTGGATCCGCACCGTGACGGTGCCGGAAGGCGCGTGCGGCCCCACCAGGCCCGCTGCAGGCTTCCGCAAGATCGGAGGTAGGCAGGCGCAGGCGATCTCCTTCCTCAGCCTCGCCTGGCAGTGGCGCGCGAGTGAGCGCGACGCGCTGACCGACGTGCGGTTCGCCATGGGCGCCGTGGCACCCACGGTGGTGCGGCTGCACACGCTCGAGCGGCTGCTCGAGGGAACCACCCCGGGACCCGAGGTGATCGCGGAGGCGGCGAACGCCGTCGAGCACGACATCCGACCCATCGACGACCTGCGAGCCAGCGCGGCCTACCGCCGCCGCTGCGCCGCCGGCCTGGTGCGCGAGGCACTCGGTGCCTGGACAGCCATGCCAACCCGAGACGAGAGGTGAGCACCACATGGACATCGGCGTGACCGTTCGGCTGGACCAGCCAATCACGCACGCGGCGGAGATGACCCGCCGCGCCGAGGATCTGGGATTCGCGAGCGTCTGGCTCGCGGACCACTACTTCCACCGCGACGTCTCAGCCGCGCTCGCACTGATGATGACGGCCACCGAGCGGGTGCGCCTGGGCACCGCGGTGATGTCGCCGTTCCTTCGGCACCCCACGCTGCTCGCCAGCCTCGGTGCCACGCTCCGCGAGATCGGCCCGGACCGGTTCGTGCTCGGCCTGGGTGCCGGCGGTTACGAGTTCGCCAGTGAGATGGGCATCTCGATGAGGCGGCCGCTGCGCGTCGTGGCCGAGAGCGTCGACATCATCCGGCAGATCGAGGCGGGCACCGCACAGGTCGAGGGCGAGACCTTCAGTGCCAACGGCTCGTCACTGCGCTGGCCCGCGACCCCTGGGCCGCTGTACCTGGCGGCGCGCGGCCCCAAGATGCTCGAGCTCGCGGGCAAGGTCGCTGACGGCGTCATCACCCACGGCATCTCGGAAGGGCACATCGCGTTCGTGCAGGATCGGGTCGCCGCCGGTGCGGCCGGGCGCGAGTCTGGCTCGGCGAGCATCTGCCTGATGCTCGACGTCGAGATCGGTGACGACCGGTCGGCCGCGCTACGGCTGCTGGCACCGCGCTGCGTCACGATGGCCGGCGGCGCCTACGCCGATGAGCTGATCGAGATCTACGGGCTGGACCGCGACGAGGTGACGGCGCTCCGTGCGACCGTTCGCAGCGGCGACCGCGCACGCGCCGCTGAGCAGGTCACCGAC
>NZ_JBMDXJ010000143.1:0-1564 GCF_048594945.1 Pseudactinotalea sp.
GGGGGTGGTTGCGTGGGGGGGTATCCACCCCCATATTGGGGGTGCCCCCCCCCCCGAATCGCTTTCCGAGGGCGCGGGAGACGGGAGGGGAGGGGTCGGGTCGCGGAGGCGCGGCCCACTTCCTGACGCGGCGTCCCGATCCGTCAGGTAATTACGCGCAGACTGTTTGATGTATTTGTGTCAGAATGTGCGCGTGACGTCGACGACCGAGCCCGCTGTTCATCGCGACGACGCGGAGGTCGGTGATGTGCCGTTCTCGCAGCGGCTCCGTGAGGCGACGCGCCAGGCGCACACCGAGGCTGAGGGGGCGGGCTTCATCACCCGCCTCATGGCCGGTCAGCTGGACGCCGCGGCCTTCGCGCGGCTGACCGCGCAGCTCCATCCCCTGTACGAGGCCTTGGAGAGCAACTCGGCGACCGACCCGGTGCGGGATCGGTTCGGCGACCCGCGCCTGCACCGGCTCGAGGCGCTCGAGCGAGACCTCACCCACCTGCTTGGTCCCGACTGGCGTAGCAAAGAGCCGGCGTCGCTCGCCGCGCGCACCTACGCCGAGCACATCGCCAGCGTCTCCCACAGCACGCCGGCGTTCGTGGGGCACCACTACACCCGCTACCTCGGCGACCTCTCGGGAGGCCAGGCGATCGGCCGGCTCGTGTCCCGGCACTACGGGCTGCGCGAAGGGGAGCCCGGCTTGCTGTTCTACAGCTTTCCGGAGATCTCCAAGCCGAAGGCGTACAAGGACGCCTACCGCGAGTCGCTGGACTCGGCGCCCTGGGGTGAGTCCCAGCGTGCCGAGGTGATCGCCGAGGCGCAGCGCGCGTTCGCCATGAACGCCGCCATCTTCGCCTCTCTGGGCTGACCGACGGTCGGCGCGACGCCGACTTCGTGACGGACCGACATGGACCGTCATCAATTACGTGCGGTCATGATGTCGAATTTGCGTCAGCATCCAGAGTGAGGTTAGGCTCACCTCATCCGATCGGGGCTATGAAACGCGGCAGCTTCGGCCGGTCCTTTCCGCTGGTCGACCCGATCGGCGGCTCAACGAGACCTCACCCAGACCTCTCGAGGACCAGTGACTGCCACCCTGCCGCATGCTCCTGTCGCCCTGGCGCCCGCACCCGCCGGTGACGCCACGGCTGACCAGCCTCCGTTCTCGCAGATCCTGCGCGAGGCCACCCAGCGCGCACACACCGACGCGGAGTCCGCCACGTTCGTGCACCAGCTGATGGCCGGCGAGCTCGACGCACACGCCTATGCACGCCTGGCCGCCCAGCTCCACCCCGTCTACGAGGCGCTCGAGTGCAGCACCGTGACCGACCCGGTGCGGGACCACTTCGATGATCCCCGCCTGCATCGGCTCGAGGCGCTCGAGCGGGACCTCGCACACCTGATCGGGCCCGACTGGCGCAGCAAGGAGCCCCCGCGCCCAGCCGCCCGCGCGTACGCCGAGCACATCGCCAGCGTCTCCCGCAGCACGCCGGCCTTCGTGGGCCACCACTACACGCGCTACCTCGGAGATCTCTCCGGTGGTCAGGCGATCTCCCGCCGTGTCTCGCAGCAC
>NZ_JBMDXJ010000144.1:0-2222 GCF_048594945.1 Pseudactinotalea sp.
GGGTCCTCGTCCGAGAGACGCTGGATGGCCGTGGAGAGCTTCTCCTGGTCACCCTTGGTCTTCGGCTCGATCGCCACCGAGATCACGGGCTCGGGGAACGTCATCGACTCGAGCACGACCGGCTCGTTGATGTCGCTGAGCGTGTCACCGGTGGTGACGTCCTTGAGGCCGATGAACGCGTAGATGTGGCCCGCGTGGGCCTCCTCCACCGGGTTCTCCTTGTTGGAGTGCATCTGGAACATCTTCCCGATGCGCTCCTTCTTGCCCTTGGTGGCGTTGAGCACCGGCGACCCGGAGGCCATCTTGCCGGAGTACACGCGCACGTAGAAGAGCTTGCCGAAGAAGGGGTGAGCGGCGACCTTGAACGCCAGCGCCGAGAACGGCTCGTTCTCGTCGGCGTGACGCTCGATGACCTTCTCCTCGTCCTTGGGGTCGCGCCCGTCGATCGAGGGCACGTCCAAGGGAGAGGGCAGGTAGTCGATCACGGCGTCGAGCATGGGCTGCACGCCCTTGTTCTTGAACGCCGAGCCGCACAGCACCGGGAACGCCTCTCCGGCGATCGTCAGCTTGCGGATGCCGGCCTTGATCTCCGCGACGGTGAGCTCCTCGCCGCCGAGGAACTTCTCGAGCAGCTCGTCATCCGTCTCCGCGACGGCCTCGACGAGCTCCGAGCGGTACTGCTCGGCCCGCTCGGCCAGGTCCGCGGGGATGTCCTCGACGGTCCACGCCGCGCCCAGCTCGGTCTCGCCGCGCCAGGTCAGCGCACGCATCTCGACCAGGTCGACGACGCCCTCGAAGTCGGTCTCGGCGCCGATCGGCAGCTGGATGACCAGCGGCTTGGCCTTGAGGCGGTTGATGATCGTGTCGACCGTGAAGTAGAAGTCCGCGCCGAGCTTGTCCATCTTGTTGACGAAGCAGATGCGGGGAACGTTGTACTTATCGGCCTGACGCCACACGGTCTCCGACTGGGGCTCCACGCCCTCCTTGCCGTCGAACACCGCGACCGCGCCATCGAGCACGCGCAGGCTGCGCTCCACCTCAACGGTGAAGTCGACGTGCCCGGGGGTGTCGATGATGTTGATCTGGTTGTTGTTCCAGAAGCAGGTCACCGCGGCGGAGGTGATGGTGATGCCGCGCTCCTTCTCCTGCTCCATCCAGTCGGTGGTCGAGGCGCCGTCGTGGGTCTCGCCCATCTTGTAGTTGACGCCGGTGTAGAACAGGATCCGCTCGGTCGTCGTCGTCTTGCCGGCGTCGATGTGCGCCATGATGCCGATGTTGCGGACCTTGTTCAGGTCGGTCAGCACGTCCTGTGCCACAGTGGCCCTTTTCTGGTGGTGATGAGCAGCGAATGAGGCGGCCGCGCGCGGGTCAGCGCTGGGGCCGCGGCAGTGTTACCAGCGGTAGTGCGCGAACGCCCGGTTGGACTCAGCCATCTTGTGGGTGTCCTCGCGGCGCTTGACAGCGGCGCCGAGGCCGTTGCTGGCGTCGAGGATCTCGTTCATGAGGCGCTCGGTCATCGTCTTCTCGCGGCGAGCGCGGGCGTAGTCGACGAGCCAGCGCAGCGCGAGGGTGGTCTGGCGCGCCGTGCGCACCTCGACCGGCACCTGGTAGGTGGCGCCACCGACGCGGCGGGAGCGGACCTCGAGCGTGGGACGCACGTTCTCGAGCGCACGCTTGAGAACGGTGGCCGGCTCCTGCTGGGTCTTGCTGCGCACGCCCTCGAGCGCGTCGTAGACGATGCGCTCGGCGGTGGACTTCTTGCCGTCGAGCAGCACGCGGTTGACGAGCTGGGTGACGGTGGTCGACTCGTAGACCGGGTCGATCGCGAGCGGCCGCTTCGGGGCCGGGCCCTTACGAGGCATTACTTCTTCTCCTTCTTGGCGCCGTAACGGCTGCGAGCCTGCTGGCGGCCGCGCACACCCTGGGTGTCGAGCGCGCCGCGGACGATCTTGTAACGCACACCGGGCAGGTCGCGGACACGACCGCCACGGACGAGCACGATCGAGTGCTCCTGCAGGTTGTGGCCGACACCCGGGATGTAGGCGGTGACCTCGATGCCGCTGGAGAGCTTCACACGCGCCACCTTGCGGAGCGCCGAGTTCGGCTTCTTGGGCGTGGTGGTGAACACGCGCGTGCACACGCCGCGGCGCTGCGGGCTGCCCTTGAGGGCAGGCGTCTTGGTCTTGCCGACCTTGGCGCTGCGGCCCTTGCGGACCAGCTGC
>NZ_JBMDXJ010000145.1:0-2860 GCF_048594945.1 Pseudactinotalea sp.
ACCGTCACGAGCGGATCGCCATCGTCACTGGCCTCCGGGACCGGGTGAACAGCGAACGGCGACGCGACGCCTGGGAACGGACCCTTCGGAACGCCGGACTAGGTCCGCATCGCGAGCTCATCCATTACGCGGAGGAGACGGCGGAAGGGGGCTACGCAGCGGCGCACGAGCTTCTTGGACTGGACGACCCTCCGACGGCGATCGTCGCACGCACCGACCTGCAGGCGATCGGTGTGCTCCGAGCCGCAGTCGACCTGGGCGTCGCCATACCCGATGGTCTCGCGACCATCAGCACCGAGGGCAGCGCGCTCACTGCATCGACGGTGCCGAGCGTCTCCGTCGTAGCGCAACCGGTCGGCGCTCTCGCCGAGGGTGCGCTCGAGGCCATCCTGGCCCGCAGCCACGGAGAACCCGGCGAGGTGACGAACCTTGAGTACGCCGTTCACGGGCGCGAGTCGTGCGGATGCCTGCCTGCTCGGGTCCACCCGGTCTGACTGTTCGCGTCACGAGCGGGTCCTACCTCGTGTAGACGTCGCGTCGTGTCAGCTCGTTCTGGAGCGGAGCGCCTGCCAGGTAGCGCCTCCTGTTCTCAGCGATCACGCGCAGCGAGCGCTGCGTGCGATCCGCGACCGGCGGCGTGCTGTGCGGAGTCAGCAACACGGTGGGCAGGTCCCAGAGCGGCGACTCCGGGCTCAGCGGCTCCGTGTCGACGACATCCAGGCCCGCCCCCGCAATCACGCCGGAGCGCAGCGCCTGCACGAGCGCAGCCTCGTCGACCAGTCCGCCTCGGCCCATATTGATGAGCACGGCTGAGTCACGCATCCGCTCCAATTGATGCCGACCAATCATGTGGTGGCTCGCATCGCTGAGCCCCGCGGCAAGGACAACGATGTCGGAGCGCTCCAGCAACGGGTCGAGGTCGTCACCAGCATCGGAACTCAGCATGAGGTCAACCTCGGCCGACGTGGTCTCATCGATCGTGCGCCGAAAGGCGATCACCTCCATCTCGAACGCGCGAGCACGCCGGGCGATCGCTCGACCGGTGTGGCCGAACCCCACGATCCCGAGCGTCTGCCCCGCGAGCGCGAATGCCTCCGCCCCGTACTCGACCGGCGGAGACCAGACGCGCCGGGCTTGCTGGTCGAGCAGGGTGCGGATCCGGTACCTCAGCGCCAGCGCGAAGAAGAACGCGTGCTCGGCCAGGGCCGGCGCCGATCGGCCGGCAGATCCCGACACAATCAAGCCTCGCTCGAACACGCTCGGCAGAGCCGAACGCGTGAGGCCGGCATGGTCGCAATGGACCCACTGCAGCCGCGGCGCCATCACGTAGCGCTCGTCAAGGTCGCCGGCCAGCACCGCGACATCGACGTATCGCAACGCGTCGGCGATCCCATCTCGATCGTCAGACCTGACGTGGATGACCGCGGCCGGCGCGAAGATCTCCTCGAACTGCACTCGCTCGGCAGCCCCGTAGTGGAGAGTGCTCAACACCGCGGTGATGGGCCTCGGTCGAACAGGCCGACTCGCGCCTGGAGGACTCACACTCCCACGGACTCCACGACCAGGACCTCAAAGTCGCCAAGGCGAGGGACGTCGACGACCGTGGCATCGCCGTCGGCCTCGACCGTCAGATCCCTACCGGCGACCAGCGCGCGGACCCGGGCACCCGGAACGCCGGGAAGCCGCATACGCACCCCCTCGATCGCGATCGCAGTGCCGACCGAACGCCGCCGTACCCCCGACTGGTTGATGAGGTGAACCACCAGGGACTCGCCCGCCCTGGCCACCGACACGTCCACCTGTTCCGGCGCATCCACGACCACGGGCTGGGAAGCCAGTTCCCGCACGATCGCGAGCAGGTGGTCGCGAACGTCGGTGATCCCGAACTCGTGGTACGTCGTCCCGATCGTCCACGGGATCAGCGTCACGGAGCCATCGGCGGAACGCACATGGCCGGGATCGCCACCGAGAACGTGCCCGTAGCACTTCTCGGGCGGCCCAAACGGAGCCTGCGGGAGCACGTTGGCGCTGAAGACGGCGTCCGGTCGCCACACGAGCGGGTAGTACGCCCCGTAGATCGGCAGGATCGAATCCCGGTAGCGGTATTGCCCGAGGTCGGGCTGCGCCTGCGTGGCCACATACGTCGACCACAGCGATTCTCCACGCAATGGTGCTCCACTGCCCATCAGGGCCGGCGCATGCGCGAGCTGCACCACTCCCTCTTCTGTGACGGCGGAGTCGCCCGTCAGCAGAACCCGCCCGCCCCGGTCCGCGAAAGCGTCGAGAGCTGCCGCCGCTCGGTCCGGGATGCCACCGAGGTTCGGCAGAATCAAGAGGTCGTAGCGGTCGAGCTCGCCTCGCTCCTCGATCGCCGCAAGATCTGTCACGGACAGCGTGTCGAAGGGCACGTTTCCCTCCTGCAGCGCGCTGTAGACCCCGCGCAGCTCGGGGACCACGTCGGCGAACCGATCAGCGCCGTAGCGCGGGAGGTCGCGACGCACGAGGCCCACCGTGGCCGCTGGGCGCAGTGCGCCGTAGAGGTCGCGGTGGTCCCGATAGAAGCGGGTGACGTCACTGGCCACACGCGTGAGGTTGGCGTACGGGATGCGCCCGGGTGCACCCATGATGTAGGTCGACGGCCGGGCGCCACGTGAGATGGCCTGCAGCAGATACTGGCCGAAGCTCTCAGGCTGCTCGCCCGCCATCCGGTACGGCATGTCCACGAACGACACCGAGTTCACGACCACGGCCTCGTTCGTCTGCCCGATCACACGTGCGCTGACGTTCTCGGCCGTGGGCGGCGGCCCCAACACGCGACCCCACCCCGTGTTAGCCGCGGGGTAGTAGATTGGAGCACCAC
>NZ_JBMDXJ010000146.1:0-29630 GCF_048594945.1 Pseudactinotalea sp.
CACGCCTGGTACATCGGGGTGCGGTGGCTGCGAGGCGACGAGATGGTCGCCTCCGACATCGCCCGCCGCATCGTGGTGGGCGAGCTGTTCACCCAGCTGTACTTCTTCTGGATCGTGCTCGGGCTGTCGCTGCTGACGCCGGTCCTGATGCCGCTGATCCAACGGTGGGGACGCCGCGGCGCCGGCGTGGTCGGTGGCCTCGCACTGCTGGCCACGATGGTCGTGGCCTCGACCGGAATGCCTGGTCGGCTCTTCGAGAACGCGGTGCTGTGGTGGGTGCCCTACCTCGGCTACTACCTGCTCGGATGGTTCCTGCGCGAGGTGCGTGTGCGCGGGGTCGCTGAGCCCGCACTGGCGGTCCTGACGATCGGGCTCGCGGTGCAGCTGTCCTGGCAGTGGGACAACGACGCGGTCCCGATGTGGCTGCACACGGTGACCCCGGTCAACTACTACGGCGCCGGCATGGCTCTGTACTCGATCTGCGTGTTCCTGCTCGCGCATGCCCTGCTCGCGCCCGACGGCGCCCTGCGTCGTCTGCTCCGAGGGGTGCCGATGGTGATCGGTCGGGAGATCGGCGGCGCGACGATGGGGATCTTCGGCTTCCACATGACCGTGCTCGCGGTGCTGAAAGCCACCGGCTGGCTGGGTGGCGACGAACCCGCAACCGACCTGGTAACCCTGCTGCTGAGGGTGGCCGTCGTGACCATCGCGACCCTCGCCGTCGTGCTTCCGCTCACGAGGGTGCCGGTGGTCCGCCGGGTGATGTAGGGCGTGTCGCCCCGCCGACGCGTGCCGAGTCCTCGGAGATCCGGCTCGCCTGCGGACCCGTGGGGCTTGGTTGTGGACGCGGCGTTGCCGCGAGCTTCATCACGGATCCGCTCGGGAGCCCCATGCGGGGGCTGAAGCGTGACTGGCGTGCCATGTCGGCGTTTCTGTCACGTCGAAGGCCACCGTGGCGTGACTGGCGTGCCGATGTGGCAGCTCAGTCACGCCGACGCACGCCAGCCCCGCTGGAGAGTGCCAACGGCCAACTCGTATCCGCCGACTCCGACCCACGGATCAGTCCAGAGCGCCGGAGCTCCACACAACCCGCACGCCGGCTCCCGAACTGCTCCCGGATCCCTGCCGGGTGGGTGTCTAGCGTCAGGCAGATGAGTGACGCCACCGCCGACGGTGCTCCCGCCGGGCCGTACGCCGCCGCGCTGATGCGGCCTCCCGCACCCGGACCGGTAGCTCGGGCGGTCACGCGGTTCATGGCGGTGCACGCGTCGCCGTTACCGCTGCCGCTGACTGCGGGTGTGCTGGGCGTCGGCGTGACCGTGGCCGTGCTGGTGGTCGGACATCGCCCGGGCCTCGGGCTCGCGCTCGCGGTGCCGCTCATGTGGGTGCCTGCGGTGCCGGCGCTCGTGCGTCGGCGAGCGTGGAGTGTCCTGCTGACGGCGTCGCTCGCGGTGGCGCTCGGGGCGGTGGCGGCAGTCAGGGATGCGGAGTGGGTCGTGGCGCTGAGTCTGCTGGCGGCGTTTGCGCTGAGCGCGGTCGCCGCAGCCGGTGCCCGCAGCCCCCTCGGGCTCGCGCTGGCCGTTCCGACTGTGCCCATCGCGGCGACGCGCGGCGTGCGATGGTTCGCCCGGGGACTGTCCGCCATCGTCGCCGGCGGGCGTGCGGAGGCGCTGCGGTGGGTGCGGACCGCCGCGCTCACGCTCGTGATCCTGGGCGTCTTCGCGGTGCTCCTGGCCAGCGCCGACGCCGTGTTCGCCACGTTGCTGCCCTCGTTGGACCTGCGGTCGCTGCCCGCTCAGATCCTCGTGGGTGCGTTCGCGGTGATGGCGGCGCTCGCGATCGCCAGCCTCGCGCAGCGTCGCCCGCCGTGGTCGGTGGTGCGGATGCCACGACCCGAGCCGCGCCGCCGGGTCGAGTGGTACCTGCCCGTGCTGGCGCTCGACGCCCTGATGCTGGCGTTCTTGCTCACCCAGGTGGTGGCCGCAGCGGGAGGTGACAGGTACGTGCGCCAGGTGATCGGGCTCAGCTACGCCGCGTATGCCCGGCAGGGGTTCGGGCAGCTGGTGGCGGTCACGGCGTTGACGCTCGCGGTGGTGGCGTGGTTCGCGCGGCGGGCGCCGCGGGCGGAGCGGTCCGACCGGATCGGAACGCGTGCCGCGCTCGGGGTGCTGTGCGTGTCCGCCCTCGGGATCGTGGCGACCGCGTTGTTCCGGATGTCGCTGTACGTGCAGGCATACGGGCTGACCGAGCTGCGGCTGCTGGCTACGGCGGGCGAGATCGTCATGGGCGCCGCGGTGGTGCTGGTCCTGGTCGCCGGGGTGCGGTGGCGTGCGCGCTGGCTCCCGCTGGCGGTGGTGAGGGTCGCGGGCGTCGCGATGCTCGCCCTCGCGCTCCTCAATCCGGATGCCCTCATGGTCCGGTACAACACCCAGGCGCAGGACGCCCCGCTGGATGCCTGGCACCTCGAGCACCTCTCGGCGGATGCCGTCCCCGCGATCGCCGCGCTCGACGATCCGCTGCGCTCCTGCCTGCTGCGCGGGTACAGCGTCCCCGCGGCCACGTCGATCTGGGAATGGAACCACGCACGCGCGCAGGCTCGCGCCGTCGACGACGTCACGAACCGCACCTCCTGCCGCTGACCGCGCGGCCGCGCCCCCTCGTGGAACGAATCTCACACTCGATGAGCCCGCAACCGTTTGCTGCGCGCCCCACGGCGCATCGAGTGTGGACGTCGTTCCACCGCCCGCTCCTACACTCGAGCCATGGCCACCCGAGCCCACGGCGATGTGCTCGTGCACCTGCGCGCCGCGCGTGACCACGCGGACCGGAACTTCGCCGAGCCGCTGGACCTCGAGGCCCTGGCAGCGGTCGCGCGGCTCAGCAAGTTCCACTTCCACCGGCTGTTCACTGCCACGTACGGTCGCAGCCCCGGCGCCTATGTCTCCGAGCGCCGGGTCGAGCGTGCCCAGGACCTGCTGCGCGCGACGAATCTCTCCGTGACCGAGGTGTGCCACGCCGTCGGGTTCTCCAGCCTGGGCTCCTTGAGCTCGCAGTTCCGGGACATCGTGGGGGAGAGCCCGAGCGAGTTCCAGGCGCGGTACGCGGCCGCCGGTGCGCCTCGGATCCCAGGCTGCTACGTGTTCATGTGGGGTCTCGTGGAGCGCGACGGCGGCACCGCAAGGCAGGAGAAGCGGGCCGGGCCACCTCGGTCGTAGCGTGATCGACATGATCACGAATGTGTCCCTTGTCAGCGTGTGGGTGAAGGACCAGGACGCCTCGCTCGCCTTCTACACCGACGTCCTCGGCTTCCAGGTGGGTGATGACATCCAGCTCGCGGAGGACTTCCGCTGGCTCACGGTGGTGCACCCGAGCCAGCCGGAGCTGCACCTGCACCTCACCACCCCCGGCCCGCCGCTCACCGACGAGCTCCAGAACGAGATCCACCGCTCCCTCGACTCCGGCGGCATGCCGGGCGTGGGCCTCAACGTGGACGACTGCCGCGCCACCTGCGAGGCCCTCGCGGCCAAAGGCGTGACGATCCTGCAGGAGCCCGCTGAGCGCCCCTATGGCGTCGAGGCCCTGATCCGCGACAACTCCGGGAACTGGATCGTCATGGTCGAGCCGCGCGAGTTCGACCCGACCGCGATCTCCCGGGAGGACATCGAGTCCCCCGCCCCCTGAGAGCGGTTGGGCCGAGGTCGGCGGCCGAGGCTCACCCCTTCACGGCGCCGATGATCACGCCCTTCGCGAAGTGCTTCTGGAGGAACGGGTAGACGAGCAGGATCGGGATCAGGCTGATGATCACGATCGCCATCTGCAGTGACTGCTGGGGCGGGATGACCTCCGCGGCCGAGTCGACCGCGATATCGGCGCCGTCGACCGAGTACGTCCGCACCACGAGCTGCAGCGGCCACTTCTCGACGGAGTTGATGTACAGCACCGCGTTGAAGAACGCGTTCCAGTACGCGACCGCGTTGAAGAGTGCGACCACGGCGATCGCGGCTTTCGAGAGCGGCAGCATGATCCGCACCAGGATGCGCAGCTCCCCGGCGCCGTCGATGCGGGCGGCGTCGGTCAGCTCCTGGGGCACCGCCAGGAAGAAGGCCCGCATCAGGACGACCTGGAAGCCCGACACCAGTGTCGGCAGGATCAGTGACCAGTACGAATCGAGCAGCCCGAGAGACTTCACGAGCAGATAGTTCGGGATCATGCCGGCCGAGAAGAGCATCGTGAACAGCACCATCAGCAGCAGCGGCCGATGGAACGTGGAACCCGGTCGCGAGAGCCCGTAGGCGAGCATCGCCACCACGGTGACGGAGAGTCCGGAGCCGATCACCGTGACCCCGATCGAGACGAGCGTCGCGCGTGTGACCACCCCGCCACGGAAGATCGCCTCGTACGCAGCCAGGCTCGGGTCCTGCGGCCACAGCACGTACCCGCCGGCGGCACGGATCTCCTCGGGCGAGGCGAGCGAGGTGGAGATCATCACGACGAACGGGACGAGCACCAGCAGGCACGCGGTCAGCAGGACCAGGCCCTTGAGTGCTCGCATCGGCAGCCCCGGGGGCCGCACGCCGTTGATGTTGCGCAGCCGCTGCTGCCGCGTCGTCGCCGCGGTCATCGCTTCTCCTTCTGGTAGATGCCGGGTTGCCCGAGGAGGTGGGCGATCTTGTTGGCACCGAGCACGAGCACCGTGCCGACCACCCCCTTGACCAGCCCGACAGCGGCCGACTGGCTCCAGGCGCCGCCGACCACGCCGCGGTTGTAGACGTAGGTGTCGAGCACCTCCGAGGTCTGCAGCCCGACGGCGGCCTGCTGCAGGTAGATCTGCTCGAACCCGACGGTGAGGGCGTCGCCGAGCCGGAGGATCAGCAGCAGGATCACGACGCCGCGGATCGCCGGCAGCGTCACGTGCCAGAGCTGCCGCCAGCGTCCGCCGCCGTCGACTGCGACCGCCTCGTACTGCTCGATGTCGACCCTCGAGATGGCGGCGAGGAAGATGATCATCCCCCAGCCGGCGTCCTTCCAGATCACCTGGGAGGTGATCAGCGGGATGAAGAGGTCCGGGTTGCCGACGATCTCCAGCAGTGGCAGCTCCTGCACGCGGGCCCAGTTGTTGTACAGGCCGCCGTTGCCGAGGATGTGCTGGAAGATCGCCACGACGATCACCCATGACAGGAAGTGCGGCATGTACAGCACGGACTGCACCACCCGCTTGACGCGCTCGCCCATCAGCGAGTTCAGCAGCAGCGCCAGAGCGAGCGGGATCGGGAACACGAGCACGATCTGGACGAACGAGATGATCAGCGTGTTCGTGAGTGCGTTGAGGAACGCCGGGTCGCCGCGGTAGATGATCGCGAAGTTGTCGAGCCCCACCCACGGTGCTTCGGTGATCGGCAGGTACGGCTGGTAGTCCTGAAACGCGATGACGTTTCCCGCCAGCGGCACGTAGTGGAACAGGAACGTGAGCAGGATGCCGGGCAGCGCCAGCAGCAGGACGCCGCGGTCGCGCAGGATCCGGCGGCGCAGCGGGACGGCGCGCCGCATGGGACGCGCCCGCCCCCTTCTGGGCGGGCCGGGATCGGCTGGGATTGCGGTGTGCGCACCGGGCGCCTCGGTGGTCGACGTACTCACCGGTGGTTCCTCCTCATCGAGGGTCGACGGCGGTCAGGTTGCCTCGGATGGTGGTGGGCTCATGCGGACGACGGCGCGGCCGACGATGTCGCCACGCGCAAGGGCGTCGTAGGCCGCGTCGGCGTCGTCCAGGGTGAAGGTGCGGCTGACGGTCGCTGCCGGCCGCACCCGGCCGGCTGCGGCCATCGCCCCGACGGCCGGCAGGTCGGTCCTGGTGCGCGCCCCGTACGAGCCGATGATGCGCTGGCTGCGTCGGACCAGAGGTGTGATCTCGACGTGGGCGGCAGCATCGGCGGCTGCGATGCCGATGGCCACCAGTCGCCCGCCGTCGCACAGAATCTGCGTGCCTTGGCGGAACGTGGCGGGAGTGCCGAGCGCCTCGAAGGCGACATCGACGCCCCTGCCGCCGGTGAGGTCGCGTACGGCGGCGACCGGGTCGAGGTTCGTGGCGTTCACGAGGTCGGTCGCGCCCAGGTTGCGCGCCGTGGCGAGCGTGGCGGCGTCGACGTCGACGGCGATGACCCGGGAGGCGCCCAGGGCGCGCGCCATCTGCACCACGTTGGAGCCGACGCCGCCCATCGCGATGACCGCGACCGTCTCGCCGACACGGAGGTCGGCAGCGCGGCGGACCGCGCCGTAAGCGGTGAGCGCGGCGCACCCGAGCACCGCGGACTCCACGAGCGGGAGCTCGGGCGGCAGTAGCGCGAGCCCGGTCGCGGGCACCACGGCGTACTCGGCCAAGCCGCCCATGGAGTACATGGCGAGGCTCTCGCCGTTGCTTCGCTGCAGCCGTGACGAGCCGTCATAGAGGACGCCACGCAGCCGGTTGAGCGCGAAGAACGGCCGGCACAGGTCGTCGCGGCCCTCCGCACACGCCGGGCACTCCCCGCACGGCATGATGAACCCGCCGACTACTCGCGCCCCGGGCGTCAATCCGGACTCGGGCCGCACACCGTCGCCGACCTCGACCACGGTGCCTGAGATCTCGTGACCCAGCACGCACGGGGTCACGAATCCCACCTCGCCGCGCATCACGTGCAGATCGGTGTGGCAGACGCCGCATCCCGCGACCTGCACGAGCACCTCGCCGTGCTGCGGCCGCGGGGTGGCCATCACCTCGAGCTGCAGAGGCTGACCGGGCGCCGGCAGCACAGCTGCCCGCATCAGTGCGGGGATGTCAGGTGCGTCGCCGGAGGGGAGATCGTCCATGCCGGGCCACGCTGTCAGGCCCGACGATGCACGGGCAATGACCAGATCTGCGCGCCGGGCGTGCGTCATTGCACGGCGTTCTCGCCGCGCAGCAGCAACCCGGACCGGCGGACGTGGGCGTCGATCAGGCCCACGCAGGCGCGGACGCGGGCCAGCCGGGCATGCTCGGACGGGCTGGAGATCCAGTACGTGCGCCGGACGTCGAAGCCGGGCACGACCGCACGCAGCCGGGTGTCCTGCTCGGCGACGTAGCAGGGGAGCAGGGCGACGCCTGCCCCGGCGGCCGCCGCCTGCCAGTGCGCAACCAGGTTCGTGGACTGGATGTTCGCCGCCGCCGGTCGGATCTCGTGGAGCAGCCGCAACGAGGCGACGTCGAGGAGGCGATCGACGTACCAGATCATCGTGTGCCCCCTCAGGTCCTCGATGCGACGGATCGGCGGGTGGCCGGCGAGGTAGTCGGGTGTGGCGTAGAGCCGGAGCGTGTAGTCGGTGAGGCGGCGGTGGATCAGGCGGGTCGAGGTCGGCTCCTCCAGCGTGATCGCGACGTCGAAGTCCCGCGTGCTGGAGGAGACGTGCTGGGTCTCGGTCACGAGCTCGACGACGAGGCCGGCGTGCCGTTGGGTGAGGCTGCGGAGCACGTCGGGCATGAGGAAGGCGCCGAAGCCGTCGGTCGTGAGGATGCGGACGGTCCCGGTGAGCGAGTGCTCGCGCACCCCGAGGGACTCGTGCGCGGCGCTCAGGGCCGCATCGACCGTCTCGGCCGGCGCGAGGAGCCGCTCGCCGTCGGGGGTCAGGTGCCAGCCGTCGGTGGCGCGGTCGAACAGTCGGCGACCGACGTCGCGCTCCAACGTGGAGATGCGCCGACCCACGGTGGTGTGGTCCAGACCGAGGAGCGCCGCAGCCCGGCCCAGCCGCCCGGTCCGGGCGACGGCCAGGAAGATGCGCAGATCTTCGGCGGAGCGGATCATCGCTGCTCGGGCCTCTGCATCCGAATCTGAGGGTGCGCACTCACGTGTCGTGAGCCTTTCTGAGTTGGTTCGTGCATCGATGCACGCAGTGCGTGAGGAATCGCACTTGAGAGTAGACTCTCACGAATGTCAAGGTGGAGCCGCACGTAAGGCCGCGTTGCCCGATCAAAGGAGATGGCCATGGCATCGCACATCAGTAGACGCGCCGTCCTCGGCGGCTTCGCCGTAGGCACAGGAGCGCTTGTGCTCGCGGGTTGCTCCACCTCGAGCCCGGGTGGCGGCTCGGGCGGTGCACCGTCGGGCTCGACGGGTGGGCTACCGACCTACTCCGCCTTCGGCGATGTCACCGCCGAGTTCCCCGGGACCCCCGACGGCGCGCTCGACGCCTTCGCGAACTACCCGACCAACCCGGTTGCCTTCACTGACGGCCCGCCGGGCGATGGCAGCCCCATCACCGCGCTGACCTCGCCGCAGGGAACCGTGCCGGCCGCGATGGCGCAGAACGGCTACTGGCAGGAGCTGAATGCCCGGATCGGCTCAGAGATGGATCTGCGGCTGGTGGCGACCGACTACGACGCCGCGCTCGCGACCACCCTCGCCGGCGGCGACGTTCCCGACCTGGTCAGCGTGCCCTTCAACACGCCCGCACGGCGCGCCGGCAAGGCCGCCATGTTCAGCGCCCTCGCTCTCGATCTCTCCGAATACCTGGGTGGCGATCTCGTGCAGGCGTACCCGGCCCTGGCGAACATCCCGACGGCGGCGTGGGAGATGGCCTCGTTCGGCGGCGTCGTCCGCGCGATCCCGATCCATCGCGGCATGTCGTCCAGCAGCTTCATGCTGGTCCGTCAGGATGTTGCCGAGGCACAGGGCATCGACACCGCGATCACCGACTACGACTCGTTCCGCGAGCTGTGTCTGGCGATGACCAGGCCCCGGGAGAACCAGTTCGCGATCGCGCGCAACCCGATGCCCTACCTCAAGGGCATGTTCCGGGTACCGGCCGTGTGGCAGCTGGGTGAGGACGGCACCCTGACCAGCCAGTACGACTTCCGCGAGGAGTACCACGCCGCGCTGCTCGCGGCACAGGAACTGTGTGCGGCGGGCACGTTCCACCCGGACTGGATCCCCGACGACATCCAGGTCGCCCTCCACGACCGGTTCTATGCCGGCACGGCGCTCATGACCATCCACAACCAGCTTGCGATCACGGCGGCCTACAAGGCCAACCAGGACGTCGAGGGCTTCCAGGTCGGCCTGCTCGGCTTCCCGGGCCACGATGGCGGTGATGGCACGCCACCGCGGATGAACCCGAAGGAGGTGCACAGCCTGTGCTTCGTCAACAGGGAGAGCGCCGATCGCGCCGAGACGCTGCTGCGGGTCCTCGACCTGCTCGCGGCGCCGTTCGGTACCGCCGAGTACCTGTTCAACAAGTTCGGTCGCGAGGGCGATGAGTTCACGTTCGACGGTGCCAACCCGATCGCGAACGAGGACCAGGTGAACAACGTGCGGCTGGGCCAGCAGTACCTGGCCGACGGACCTCAGGTGACCTACCTGCCCGGTCGCTCCTCCGAGGAGGTGCAGATCGTGCACGCTGCCCAGGCGGCTCTGGCCGAGGTCGGTGTCTTTGATCCCACCGTCGGTTTCGAGTCCGCTACCGAGCAGGCGACGGGCGCGGACTTCGGCACCGCCGTCGGAGACGTGGAGAACGAGATCATTCAGGGCCGTGCCAGCATCGCGGAGTGGGACGAACTGGTCGATCGCTGGCTGGACGGTGATGGCGCGCAGATCAAAGCCGAGTACGAGGAAGCCTTCGCCACGCAGGCCTGAGCTGGGTTCGCCGCCCACCGCTCAACACCCGCACACCAGGACACGACACCAGCACGAAGGAGACGCCGCGTGAGTTCCACGCAGGGCCCCATCAAGATCGGCCAGATCGGCATCGGTCACAACCACGCGTCACAGAAGATGGACACGCTGCGCGCGTTGCCCGACCTCTTCGAGGTCGTGGGCGTGGTCGAGGAGGACCCGCGCTGGTTCGCCGAGCGCGGCGGTCTCGCCGCGTACGCGGGGCTGCCGTGGATGAGTGAGCGTGAGCTGTTGGCGACGCCGGGGTTGGCGGCGGTCGCCGTCGAGACCGATGGCTTCGACCTGATCCCGACGGCGCAGCGCTGCCTCGACGCCGGCGTCCACCTGCACCTCGACAAGCCGGGCGGCGAGAGCTATCCCGACTTCGAGCGGATGATCGAGACGGCCCGGGCGAAGGATCTGGTGGTCCAGCTGGGCTACATGTACCGGAGCAACGCTGCCGTGGCGTTCTGCGTCGAGGCGGTGCGGCAGGGGTGGCTCGGGACCGTCTTCGAGGTGCACGCGGAGATGAACCGTGGGCACACCGAGGACTACCGGCACTGGCTCGGGCAGTTCGCAGGTGGCGCGATGTATATCTTCGGCAGCCACCTGGTGGACCTGGTGGTCTGGCTGCTCGGCGAGCCCGACCGGGTGACGCCGTTCCTGCGCGCGACGCGAGCGGAGCAGCCGGGCATCCTCGACAACGGCTTCGCGGTCATGGAGTATCCGCACACCACGGTCTCGGTCCGCAGCAGCATCGCCGAGGAGGGTGGGTACCCGCGCAGGCAGTTCACCGTGGTCGGGAACGCCGGCTCGATCGAGATCCGCCCGCTCGAGCCGCCGGCGCTGACGATGATCCTCGACGAGGACCGCGGCGGCTACGCGGCCGGCACGCACGAGATCAGGTTCGAGCCGCCGTCCGACCGGTACGCGGTCCAGCTCACCGAGTTGGCGCGCGCCATCCGCGGCGAGATCGCGAACCCGTTCGATCTCGACCACGAGCTGCGTACTCAGCGGAGCGTGCTGGCCAGCTGCGGTCTCGAGGTGCCGACGGCGGCCGGGAGCACCCGATGAGCGTCGCCGTGATCACAGGCGGGGCGGGCGCGATCGGTCTCGCCTGCGCGCGTGAGCTCGCCGGCGCCGGCTACGCCGTCGTCCTGCTCGACGTCGACGGCGAGGGTGCCGAGCGCGCCGCCGAGAGTCTGCGCGAGGGCGGCCACGAGGCGATCGGCCTCGCTGTCGACCTGCGCGACACCGCGGCGATCGAGGCGGCGTTCGCGAGCATCGCGGACCTCGGCAGCGTCGCAGTGCTGGTGACGGCGGCCGGAGGCAGCGCCCGCGGCCGCATCGCACCGCTGCGCGACCAGGCCGAGGAGGTCATCGACGAGCTGCTCGAGGTCAACCTGCGCAGCGTGCTCAGCTGCTGCCGGCAGGTGATCGAGCCGATGACGGCGGTCGGCTTCGGCCGCATCGTCACCATCGGGTCGATCATCGGCTCGCGCGGCAAGGCGAACCTCGTCGAATACTCGGCCGCGAAGGGCGGGGTGATCGCGTTGACGCGGTCGCTCGCCATGGAACTCGGAGGCACCGGTGTCACCGTGAACTGCGTGTCGCCGGGCCTGATCCCGCGGGGCCACCTCGACGGCTCGACCGCCGCGAAGAACTATGTCGGCCGCGAGGGCACACCCGAGGACATCGCTCATGCCGTGGCCTTCCTCGCCTCCGAGCGGGCCGACTTCATCACCGGGCAGGATCTCGCGGTCGACGGCGGCCGCAGCCTCGGTCTGAAAGGAGACTGAGGCATGCGTGCACTCGTGCAGGACGAGGACTCGGGTGAGCTCGTGCTCGGTGAGGTCCCGGATCTGGTGCCAGGCCCTGGACAGGTGCTGGTGACAGTGCACGCGGCGGGGGTCAACCGCGCGGACCTGCTCCAGCGGGAGGGCCGCTACCCGCCGCCGCAGGGCGAGTCGCCGCTGATCGGCCTGGAGGTCGCCGGCACCGTCGCGGGGCTGGGTACCGACGTGACCGGGTGGAGCATCGGCGACCGGGTGTGCGCACTGCTGCCCAGCGGCGGCTACGCGGAGCAGGTGGTGGTCCCGGCAGGGCTGCTGATGCCGGTCCCGGAGCGCCTGAGCCTGCAGGAGGCGGCGGGCATCCCGGAGACCTTCCTGACGGCGTACCTCAACCTCGTGACGATCGCGGGCCTACGCGCCGGCGAGACCGCGCTGATCCACGCGGGCGCGAGCGGCGTGGGCACGTCGGCGATCCAGATCGCCCGGGAGATCGGTGCAGTCCCGATCGCCACGGTCGGCAGTGCGGCGAAGGCGCAGGCGTGCCTCGACCTCGGTGCCAGCACGGCCCTCGTTCGCACCGACGGCCCGTTCGAGCCGGCGGTCCTGACCGCGACCAGCGGTCGCGGCGCCGATGTGGTGCTCGATCCGGTCGGCGCCAGCTCCTGGGAGCAGAACGCTGCGTGCATCGCAGCCGACGGTCGCTGGGTGGTGATCGGCGGCCTCGGTGGCTATGACGTCACCATGAACATCCGGCGGCTGATGCAGCGACGTGTTCAGCTCACCTTCTCGACCCTGCGCTCGCGCAGCCTGCAGGACAAGGTGGCGCTCACGGCGGCGTTCACCGAGTTCGGGCTCGACCGGCTCGCCGACGGCCGGCTCGCACCCATCATCGACTCCGTGCTGGGCTGGCAGGACGCGATGACGGCGCACCGCAGGCTCGAGGAGAACCGCACCACGGGGAAGATCGTGCTGGCAGTGGATCAGCGATCGGAGGCCGTGCGATGAGACGCACCCGAGCCGACAACAAGGAGGCGACGCTCGAACGGATCCGGCAGGCCGCCGTCGACCTCTTCGCTGCGCATGACTACGACGAGGTCACCATGGGGGCGGTGGCGCGCGGCGCGGGCATCAGCGACGCCACCTTGTTCCGGTACGTCGAGGCGAAGCTCGACCTGCTCACGCTCGCCTACGGCGATCAGTTCGACGAGCTCCTCAGCTCGATCGACGAGGCTGACGCACGGCGGCTGCTCGCCGCCGATGCGCTCACAGGTGCCCTGCAGCGTGACCGCATCCTCGCGATCTACGAGCAGCGCTGCGAGTTCTACCTGCGGCACCCGGTGAACGGGGCGCTCTACCTCGCGCAGGGCTTCAACGAGCGCAACCCCGCGCGCGCCCGCAACATCGCACAGGGTGATCGCACCATCCGGCTGGTCGGCGCGATCATCGAGGACGGCCAGCAGGCGGGGCAGCTGCTCGCGAGCGTGGTCGCCCGGGACGTGGCCCAGAACTGCCACGGCATCTACATGCACGAGATCCAGCGCACGGCGGTCCGCGGCTTCAGCCCAGAGACGATCTGGCCCCGGGTGCGCGCACGGCTCCTCGCCCAGCTCGACCCGCTCGTGCCGGACCAGATCGGATGAGCGCGCACGTCTCGGGGGCCGTGATCTCGCACGTCCAGGTCCAGGGCGGTTCCGTCACAGTGAGTGACAGCGCGCCGGGGCGTGGGGACGCCGTCGTGCTGGTTCCCGGCACCGGCGGCAGCACCGCGACCGACTACTGGGCGCTCTTCCCGATGCTGGCGACGGCGCACCGCACGGTCGGGCTGGACCTGGACCCGCGGCCGCCGGTGGAGCTCACCGACCTCGTGGACCAGGTCCGCCGCGCCGTCGCCTCCCTGGGTGCCGGCCGGGTGCACCTGGTGGGGTACTCGCTCGGTGCCGTGGTCGCCGCGGCGGCCGCTGCCGCGCTCGGCGACGGGCTGGCCACGCTGACCCTGATCAACGGCTGGCGACGCACTGATCGGCACCAGCGGCTCCGGAACGCCGCATGGCGCACGGTGCGCGCCGAGAGTTCCGCGGCGTGGGCAGATCTGAGCCGCGTGGCCGCGCACTCACCCCTGTACCTGCGCTCGCTCACCGGGCACCAGCTCGAGGAGCTCCGGCAGCGGCGCGCCGCGCGGCGCGACCCCGGCCCGGAGATGGAGCTCAACGCCCGCATCGACATCAGCGACCGGCTGGCCGCGATCGCCGTCCCGACGCTCGTGATCGCCTCCACCCACGACGCGATGGTCCCCGTGCACCACGGTCGCGAGCTGTTCGGGGCGATCGCGCAGGCGTGCTACCTCGAGATCGACGCCGGGCACGGCGTTCTGTCGGAACGCCCGGCCGAGGTGTTCGCCGCCGTCGCCGACTTCGTCGACGACCCGACGGCGGTGCCGGCCGGTACCCGGCTGCCCACGTTCCAGGCTTAGGGATGCACTGATGACCACCATGGCCACCGGCCCTCGGACCCACCCGGCAGCTGCGGGCGGCCCCACCCGCAGCTACGCCGTCGCGATCGTCGGGACCGGCTTCGCCGGGCTCGGCCTGGCGATCCAGCTCGAGCGTGCCGGGCTGACCGACTACGTCGTGCTGGAACGCGCCGACGACGTGGGCGGCACCTGGCGCGACAACACCTACCCCGGGGCGGCCTGCGACATCCAGTCGCACCTGTACTCGTTCTCGTTCCGGCCTAACCCCCGCTGGTCCCGGACCTACGCCAGCCAACCCGAGATCCACGACTACCTGCGCCGCGCCGCGCAGGAGGAGGGCGTGCTGCCGCGGGTGCGCTTCGGCGCGGACGTGCTGCAGGCGGCGTGGGACGACGACGCCGGCATGTGGGACGTTCTCACCGCCGCCGGGGCATTCCGGGCGCGGGTGCTGGTCGCGGCCACCGGGCACCTCTCCGACCCGCGCCTGCCCGACATCCCGGGCCTGGCCGACTTCGCGGGAACGGTGTTCCACTCGGCGCGCTGGGACCACACGGCCCCCACGCGCGGGCGGCGCATCGGTGTGATCGGGACCGGCGCCTCGGCCATCCAGATCGTGCCGGCCATCGCCCACGACGCCGGCCACGTGACGGTCTTCCAGCGCACCGCACCGCACGTGATCCCGCGCGTCGACGAGCCCTTCAGCCTCGCCGAGCAGCAGATGTTCGAGCGCCTGCCGGAGACCGCCCGCGCGCTGCGCAACCAGCTGTTCTGGGGCAACGAGTCCCGATACCCGCAGCGACGCATGGTGCCCGAGTTCCTCGGCAGCATCGCGGCGGTGGCTGATCAGCACCGCCGCACCCAGGTGCCGGACCCGCGCATGCTGGAGCAGGTCACGCCGGACTACACGATCGGTTGCAAGCGGGTGCTGCTCTCGAACGACTGGTACCCCACGCTGATGCGCGAGGACGTCACGTTGGAGACCACTGGTATCGAGCGGATCCTGCCTTCCGGGGTGCAGATGCGCGACGGGCGCACGCACGATCTCGACGCCCTCGTGCTCAGCACCGGGTTCGAGGCCACCGACCTCCCGATCGCGCACCGCCTCACCGGTCGCGACGGCGTGCTGCTGGCCGACCAGTGGGCCGAGGGTGGCCAGGCCTTCGCGAGCGTCGCCGTCCACGGGTTCCCGAACCTGTTCCTCATGAACGGACCGAACTCGGGCCTGGGTGCCGGGTCGGTGGTGTTCATCATCGAGACGCAGATCGGCTACATCCTCGGCGCGATCCGTCACCTGCTCGGTGGGTCGGCGCCGTTGGAGGTGAGCCGTCACGCCGAGGAGGAGTACGTGGCTGACGTGCGTCGGCGGGCGGAGGGCACCGTATGGCTCTCGGGTGGCTGCGCGAGCTGGTACGTCGATCCGCGTAGCGGCCGCCTCACCACGTTGTGGCCGGACATGATGAACCGGTATCGGGCCGAGAACGGAAGGTTCGACCCCGCTCCGTACACCCTCTGATTTCACCGACGTGTCGACCCCTGCCCGTGCCGGGGTGGGGGTCGAAACGTCGTTGAAATCAGAGGCGGAGGGCGAGGGCAGCGGCGGCTTCGGCGACCTCGTCCCACGGGATCGTCTCGGTGTCCCGTTCGAGCGTGTCCTCGGGGCCCTTGCCGGCCAGCACCACGGTGTCGCCGGGACGAGCATGTTCGACGGCGTAGCGGATCGCCGCTGTCCTGTCGCCGATGCTGGTGGTCGTCCCGGGCCCGTTGGCACCGCGCTGCATCTCGTCGAGGATGTCCTGCAGCGGGGTGTCGCGGTGGTCCTCCTCGGTGAAGATCGCGTGGTCGGCGAGCCGGGAGGCCACCTCGCCCAGCGGCGCCCGCTTGGAGGGGTCGCGCGGCCCGCCTGCCGATCCGATCACCACCCACAGCTCCCGCTCGGTCGTGGCTCGCACGGTCGCGAGCGCCTTCTCCAGGCTGGGCGGGGTGTGCGCGAAGTCGACGATGACGCGCGGGTCCTGCTCGGCCCGCCCCGGCACCAGCTCCATCCGCCCCGGCACCCCCGTGAAGGTGCGCAGCCCGGCCAGCAGCTGCTCCGCCGTCGCCCCGAGATGGTGTGCCGCCGCCATGGCGGCGAGCGCGTTGGCCACGTTGAACCGGCCGATCATCGGCAGCCTGGCGTCGAGTCGCCCGAGCGGGCTGTCGACGGCGAAGCGCAGCCCGTCGGGCAGCTCACCGATGTTATGGGCCACCCAGGCGGCATCGCCGCCGTCGGCTGAGTAGGTGGTCTCGGCGGGGGCGCGGCCGTGCAGCTGGGAGGTCCACGGGTCGTCGGCGTTCAGCACTGCGAACGGGGAGCGCTCCACGAGCTTGGCCTTGTCGGCGAAGTAGTTCTCCACGGTGCCGTGGAAGTCGAGGTGCTCGCTGGTGAGGTGGGTCCAGACCGCCACGTCCCAGTCCACGGCGCGCACCCGGTCCATCGCGAGCGCGTGGCTGCTCGCCTCGAGCACCACGGCCTGCGCGCCCGTGCTCACGAGCTCGCCGAGCACCCGCTGCAGCTCGGGCGCCTCCGGCGTGGTGAAGTGGGCGGGGAAGTGGTGCAGCGCGCCGTCGGCCAGCTCGTACCCCACGGTCGAGAGCAGCCCGGTCCCGAGCCCGGCCGCGCGGAGCAGGTGCCGGGTCAACCAGCTGGTGGTGGTCTTGCCGTCGGTTCCGGTCACGCCAACGACGCGCAGCGCCCGGCTCGGGTTCCCCGTGAGCGCGGCGGCGCCGTCGGCCAACGCGGCCCGGGCCGAGACCGCGACCAGATACGGGACCGGGCACCGGACGCCGTCGGCCATTCCCTCGCCGATCACGGCCACCGCGCCGGCCGCGACAGCGGCCTCGACGAACGCGTGCCCATCGACCCGGGACCCGCGGATGGCGACGTATGCCGCGCCGGGGGTCACCCAGGCGGCGTTGTGGGTGATTGCGGTGACCTCGAGGTCGGGCAGGTCGGTCAGGGGTGCGCCTACAGCGTCGGCGAGGTCACGCAACTGCATGGGCTCATCGTCGCACCACTCGTGCACCCGCCGAGGCCGACCCCAGCCACGTGTGCGGGTTGCGGTCCCAGCACCACCCGAGCTTCGGGGCGCGCTGTGAGATCCAGATCGCGGGCACCTTCTGCCCGCCGCGGCGCGAGCCCAGCAGCGAGAAGCACTTGTTCTTGCGCAGCATGTCGGGCCGCTGCGTGACCACCGCGATGCCCTCGGCGATCGTGAGCGGCGTGCGGCCTCGGCCCGTGACCGTGCCGAGCGCGGATTCGGGCGTGACGTTCGTGAACTCGGTCCCGGTGTCGATGTCGGTGAGCAGGTAGAGCGGGGCGTCCGGAATCGTGACGCCGGCGATCGGGGCGTACTCGCCGAGCTCGGCGTCCTCGATCATCAGGGTCGCGGGACGGTCGTCCTTCGTCATCAACAGCGCGCTCTCGCGCAGCGGCGCGTTCGGGACGAGCACGAACGGGATGTGGTCCTCGGGGTCGACCTCGCTCTGCTCGTTTGGCAGCAGGCCGGCGAGATGGCCGACGGCGGTGCGCAGGTCGCTCTCGGTGCTTCCCATGAGGGCGGGGTAGTCCAGGCGGAGCAGGTTCTCGAGCTGACGCTCGAGCTCGGTGGCGGTGGGGCTGGTCACGGTGACCTCCTGGTCTCGATCGGCCAGGGTTCAACGGTGATCGCCGTGCGGGTGTTCCCGCTCGTACTCACCCGAGCACGAGTTGCAGCAAGCCGAGAGCGATCGCGACCCCGAGGGCGATCAGGTAGCGGCGCCAGGTGGGGCGGCCGATGCCGATCAGCGCGCCGAGGGCTGCGGCGATCAGGCAGGCCACGAACGCGGCGAGGGCGATCCAGGAGTCGAAGGAGAACAGCCCGGTGACGATCATGCCCGCGAGCGCGATCAGGCCGATGTGTCCGCCGACGGGCACACGCCGTGAGGTGAGCGACTCGATCACGAGTGCCGTCAGCGTCGAGATCAGTCCGATCGCCAGCATCAGCAGCAGGAACCCGCCGAACGTCACGAGCAGATTCGTCACGTCGCCGAACGCGAGCATCGGCACAAGCACCAGGGTGACGAGCACCCCACCGGACCAGCAACGGAGCGCCTGTCCCACGCATGCGCGCCAGGACGGCGCGGGCGCCGGGAGCGGTGATGGCGCGTGCGGCGCTGTGGTCGGGAAGGTCACGCCTCAACGGTACGGGCCGAGGCAGCGAGCACGACCACGCCTACTGGGGGAGTTCAGCCCTCAGTCGCGCACCGGCCCGCCGAGCAGGGGGTTCTGCCCGCTACGAGCGGCTATACCGGGCAGAACCACCTGTTCGGGTGGGCGCAGTGGGCCGGCAGGCAGTGGGCCGGTAGGGCGTCGGCTACGGGCGGGCAGTCCGCCCGCTCAGGCGAGTGCCTCGGCGGCGTACCAGAGCGCACCGACCGCCAGGATGCCCGCAGTGACCACCGACGCTCGCACGGCCACAGTCCTGCGAGGTGTTCGGGCCAGGACCGCGAGCGCGGCGGCCGCGCTCGCCGCCGCACCGTAGCCGAGCGTCCAGGCACCCGAGCGCATGGCGAACCACGCCCAGCCGGCGAGCGACAGCCCGACCACGGCCACCTGCAGCCACGCCGGCGGTGCCGACCGGAGCGCCGCGGCGACGATCGCAATGAGCAGGAGCGCCGGGACCGCGGGCAGCAGCACGAAGATCAGCACGGAGTACCCGGCGAACGGTGCGGGCGGCACGTCTGCGCCGACCGCCACCAGTGCCCGGGCGACCGCGAAGGCCAGCGCCACAGCGAGCCAGCACCAGGCCGCCTGCGTGAGCGCGGCGGGCAACCACCACGGAGAGGCAGATGCCTCGACCGACCGGTGCACCGCCGTCGGGCTCATGATGGTGAGGCTACTCCGGAGCAGCCGGGAGAACGACTCAGCCCCGCGCCGGAAGTCCCGGGCGGGGCTGAACGATGCTGATCTGGTGGCTCCGACCGGCGTCGATCCGGTGACCTTTCGATTTTCAGTCGAACGCTCTACCAACTGAGCTACAGAGCCGTGGCGGCGGACCTCGATCGGCTGTCGTCGAACACCAACCTCGGCGAACCGTGCCGCGACCCCGACCGGACTTGAACCGGCGGCCTCCGCCGTGACAGGGCGGCGCTCTAACCAACTGAGCTACGGGGCCAGGTACTGCTGCTTCACATTGTGCACGAGTTTGGTACCCCCAACGGGATTCGAACCCGTGCTACCGCCGTGAAAGGGCGGGGTCCTAGGCCGCTAGACGATGGGGGCCCATCGATCGGGCGCCCGCGACGTGCCAGACGCCCCAGAACCTGGACGAGCATAAAGGAGCAACTGGCCCGGGGGCAAACCGAGCCGGTGTGGGACAGCCCACGACGTGCGCAGGCCCGGCTCGGCGCCGCCGGCCACCTCACAGCAACCCGGCACCACCCGGCGACGGCGAGTGCCTCGGCACGGCTGGAGACTCCGAGCTTCTCACGTGTCTTGCTCATGGTTGCGTCCTCCCCGACTGCCTTCTCGTGAGATGACGGCCGCGGCTCGCGCGGAGCGGCTCGATTGCGGCGTCGAGGTCAGCGAATCGGTGCCGCGGTGGGAGCAACGATTCCGTGGGCATCTCACCCGGCATCTCACCCCGATGACTCAGAGTGTGAGACTGGTGTCGTGATCGAGATGTCGCGTGAGGCGTTCGAGGAGGCAGTGGCGGACGGCCTCGACCTCATCCCTGAGGAGCTGGCCCGCCACATCAGCAACGTCGTGGTGCTGGTGGAGGACGAGCCGCCGCCGGAAGCCGAGGACGTCGATCTGCTCGGCCTCTACGAGGGCACGCCCCTGACCGAGCGGGGTGAGTGGTGGGCCGCGGGTTCGCTGCCAGACCGGATCACGATCTTTCGCAACCCCACGCTGCGGTTCTGCGAGCACATCGACCAGGTGGCCGAGGAGGTCGCCGTCACGGTGGTGCACGAGATCGCCCACCACTTCGGGATCGACGACGAACGGCTGCACCAGCTCGGCTGGGGATAGCGGCCGGAATGACCGGGCTCCCGGCGGCGTTGATACTGGCGTGATGGACGACAAGGTCACCAAGACCCACGAGCAGTGGCGTGCCGAGCTGAACCCGATGGAGTTCGCTGTGCTGCGCGAGGCGGCCACCGAGCGGCCGTTCACGGGCGAGCTGCTCGGCGAGCACCGCACCGGTGTCTTCTCGTGTCGCGCGTGCGGCGCCGAGCTGTTCCGCAGCGAGACGAAGTTCGAGAGCCACTGCGGCTGGCCGAGCTTCTACCAGCCGCAGGAGGGCGACGCGGTCGAGCTGATCGAGGATCGCTCGCACGGCATGGTCCGCACCGAGGTCCGCTGCTCCCGCTGCTCCTCGCACCTGGGCCACGTGTTCGACGACGCCCCGCAGACGCCCACCGGGGACCGCTTCTGCATCAACTCGGTCTCGCTGCGGTTCGCTCCGCAGGAATGACCCGCGTCCTCACCCTCAACCTCCAGCACGGTCTCTCGCGCGAGGGCACGGCCACCACCGCCGAACAGCTCGCAGGCGCGATGAGCGGGGTGGAGGTCGACGTGGTCGCGCTGCAGGAAGTCGACCGCGGCCAGCCCCGCAGCGGCGGCCTCGACCAGGCCGGCGTGGTCGCCGATGCGCTCGGCCTGCCGCACGTGCGCTTCGCCGCCGTGCTCGCGGGCGACGTCCGCCGGCGCAAGGCATCGCCGGCGCGCTGGGGGATGGTCGACGGCGCAGCGTACGGTCTCGCGATCGCGTCCCGTTGGCCCGTGGTCGCCTGGTTCGTCACTCCGCTGCCGCGGCTGCCCATCCGTCACCCGGTGCTGGCCAACGGGAGGGTCCGGTTGCGCGACGACGAGCAGCGCGGTGCGCTCGCGGCGGTCCTGCAGACGCCGCAGGGGCACCTCAGCGTGGTCAGCGCGCACCTGTCGCTGCTCGGACCGGTCGCCGCCGTGCAGGTGCGGCCGCTGCTGCGGTCGGCGGCGACGCTGCCCGGCCCGGTGCTCGTGTGCGGAGACCTCGACCTCGACCCGTGGGCGTTGCGCCCGCTCGCCCGCGGGTGGCAGTTCCCACGCGCCCTGACGTTCCCGTCGCGCGCCCCGCGCCGCCAGATCGATCATGTGCTCGCGCGAGGCATCGAGATCGAGCGAGCCGACGCCGTCGAGCTGGCTGTGTCCGACCACCGAGGCCTGCTGGCCACGCTGGCACACTGACCCCGGTGAGCACCGGGCCACCTGAGCGAGGACTGACGCGACCGCTCACCCGGGTGCCCGCACCGGCGCTGTTCGTGACCTCGGGCATCGCGCAGTACAGCGGCGCCGCGCTCGCGGTCGGATTGTTCGCGCTGGCGCCGCCGCACACCGTCGGGTGGGCGCGCGCCTTGGTGAGCGCCGTGGTGCTGCTGGTGCTGATCCGGCCGTGGCGGACCCCGTGGACGCGCAGCACGCTGCGGCAGACCGGGCTCTTCGGGGTGGTGCTCGTGGTGATGAACATGCTGTTCTACATCGCGATCCACTACCTGCCGCTCGGGGCCGCGGTGGCGATCGAGTTCGCCGGACCGGTGCTGGTCGCGGCGTGGGGGAGCCGCCACCTGCGCGGGCGGATCGCGGTGCTGCTGGCCGCGGCGGGCGTGGCCGCCATCAGCCTCGTGGGGCTGCGCTGGGACGAGGTGGGCGAGGCGGGCATCGGGCCGATGCTGCTGGGTCTGGCATGCGCCGTCGGGGCCGGAACGACCTGGGCCTGGTACATGGTGCTGGCCGGTCGGATCGCGGCCGTGCGTGACGGGCAGGCCTCCCTCGCCGTCGGCACCTCGATCGCGGTGGTGCTGCTCGCGCCGGTCGCGGCACCGTGGGCCGCTCCGCTGGTCACGTCCGGGGCCGGTATCTGGCTGGCCGTGCTCGGCGTGGGCGTGCTGTCCTCGGTGATCCCGTACGTGCTCGATCAGGTGGCGATCGTGCGCCTCGGCACCGCGGCCTTCGCGCTCCTCAACGCGCTGCTGCCCGCCACCGCCACCGTGGTGGGTCTGCTGGCGCTGCAGCAACGACCCACGGTCGGGGAGATCGCTGGCCTCGTGGCGATCAGCGTCGCGGTGGCGCTCGCGCCCCGCAAGCGTGCCCTGGGACCTGACGGCGCCTGAGGCAACCGCAAACCGGCACGGCGCGCGGTGCGTGTCGGGGCGCAGATGTGAGCCAGGCCACACTCCGGTGTGCCACAGTAGGGAGCGAGGAGGCACCACGCCTCCGCCCAGAAAGGGGTGGATCACATGGAGTGGAGTTTCGGCGGCATCATCGGAACGATCGTCTTCGGTGCCGTGATCGGCATCCTGGCGCGCTTCATCAGGCCGGGCAAGCAGAACATCAGCATGGTGGCGACCGTGGTCATCGGGATCATCGGCGCACTGGTGGGCTACTTCGTCTGGGGTCTGATCTCCGACCAGGGCGATACGCCGGGCATCGACTGGATCCGCTGGATCATCTCGATCGTCGTGGCGATCATCGGTATCGGCATCTACATCGGCGCGACCGCAGGCAAGGGGCGCGGCGGGGCGATCAAGAAGTAGCCGGCCGCGCGCACTCGACCTCGGGCCTCCGGCGTCGCAGCCGCAGGCCCGAGTCCTGTGCCGAGGGTGCCACACTGGCCTCGTGGAGGTCATCATCACCAGCGGTCCCGAGGAGATCGCCGCCATCGGAGCAGACGCGTTCTGCGGGCTGCTCGAGCGTCAGCCGGACGCCGTGCTCGGTCTTGCGACCGGGTCCTCGCCGCTGACCATCTACGACGAGCTGGCGCGCCGACACGAGGCCGGCGCCGTGAGCTTCGCCAGCGCGACCGCGTTCACGCTCGATGAGTACGTCGGCCTGCCCACCGATCACCCGCAGCGGTACCGCAACGTGATCGCCTCCGAGCTCACCGACCGCATCGACATCGACCCGGAACGTGTGCACGGACCCGACGGCAACGCCCACGACATCCCCGCTGCGTGCGCGGCCTACGAGAACGCGATCGCCAGCGCCGGCGGGGTGGACCTGCAGATCCTCGGGATCGGCACCGACGGCCACATCGCGTTCAACGAGCCGGGATCCTCGCTCGCCTCACGCACCCGCATCAAGACTCTGACCGCGCAGACCCGCGTCGACAACGCCCGGTTCTTCGACGGCGACCCCGACGCCGTGCCGCAGCACTGCCTGACACAGGGGCTGGCCACGATCATGGAGGCGCGCCACCTGCTGCTGGTCGCGACCGGGCGCGCCAAGAGCGAGGCGGTCCATCACCTCGTCGAGGGCGCCGTCTCGGCGATGTGGCCCGCCACGATCCTGCAGCACCACCCGAAGGTCACCGTGCTGATCGACGGAGCCGCAGCCTCCCGCCTCGCCCTGTCCGACTACTACCGCGAGACGTACGCGAGCAAGCCGGAGTGGCAGCGGTTCTAGCCCCAAGGGGGCTAGATGATCCGCTGCTTCTGCTGCCCGAGACCCTCGATGCCGATCTCGACCACGTCACCGACTGCCAGGTAGGGGAACCGGCCGGAGAGCGCGACTCCCTCGGGGGTGCCGGTGTTGACGAGGTCGCCGGGCTCGAGCGTGAGGTACTGCGACAGGTGCCACACGATCGTGGCGACGTCGAAGATCAGGTCCGCGGTGGTGGAGTCCTGCCGCGGCTCGCCGTTCACGGTCGACCACAGCCGCAGCGCGTTCGGGTCGGCGAGCTCGCTGACCGGCACCAGCGACGGGCCCAGCGGGTTGAAGGACGGCCCGCACTTGCCCTTGCTCCACTGCCCGCCGGACTCCTCGAGCTGCCACGTGCGCTCGGAGAGGTCCTGGCTGGTCACGAACCCAGCGATGTGGTCCCACGCCTGCTCGGGCGAGGTGAGGTAGCTGGCGCGCTTGCTGATGACCACGCCCAGCTCGACCTCCCAGTCGAGCTTCGCCGAGCCCGGAGGCAGGGCCACGTCGTCGTTCGGGCCGACCACCGTGTTCGGGTGCTTGAAGAACAGCACCGGCACCTCGGGCGGCGCGCTGCCGGACTCGGCCGCGTGCGCGGCGTAGTTCATACCGATGCACAGCACCGCGCTCGGCCGGGCGATCGGCGCCCCCACGCGCAGCTCGTCCGCGCCCTCGAGCACCGGGAGAGTCTCGATCGACTCGCGAACGCGAGTCACGCCGTCGGACGCCAGGAACGCACCATCGATGTCGGCGGTGAGCGACCGGAGGTCGCGTGTGATGCCGTTGTGGCGCACGGCGGGGATCTCCTCGCCGAGCTCGCCGAGTCGCAGGAGTTCCATGGTGTCCTTCCGTCGGGGTGGGGCCTCAGTCTGGCGCAGTCAGTGCCCGACGGCGGAGCGCGCCCGGATCGTAGGACACCGCGCCGCTTGGGTGACTCATCTCACATGCGCTAGACTGCTGGACCGCTTCGACCTGATCGGTTCGGAGCCCGGAGAGGGTCGGCCACGAGTCGACCAGCAAGGAGATGCACACATGGGCTTTCTCGGATTCCTCATCGTCGGTCTGATCTGCGGCACGCTCGCCAAGGCCATCCTCAAGGACCGCGCGGTCGGCGGTTGGGTCGCCAGCCTGGTGATCGGTGTGGTCGGCGCCTTCGTGGGCGGCTGGCTCGGCTCCATGATCTTCAACGTGGGGCTCGACGGCTTCTTCGACATCCAGACCTGGCTGCTGGCCCTTGGCGGCTCGCTGGTGGTGCTGTTCATCTACACGGCGATCACGGGCAAGCGCAGCAAGGCCTGATCTCTTGACCCTCTCGGGCGCTCCGGCACGGTGCCGGAGCGCCCGTGGCGCGCGTCGCGGGCGGCTCAGGGCCTGCGCCGCGAGTCCTCGGTGGTCCGTGCGATGCGGGTCCAGCCGCCTCGCCAGCCGCGCTCTTCGAGGAGCGCCAACAGCCGCTGAGCGGCGGGTGCCGATTCGAGCATCGTCGCATCCAGCAGATCAGCGAACGGGTCGTCGTACCCCTGGTCGAGATCGCCGGCCTCGGCGGCACGCGTCAGCAACCGGTCGAGGATGTCCGCGGTCTCGGCGACCGCGGGGTCGTCCGCGACGTAGTCGAGCGCGCCGCTGAGGAGGTGGTAGAGCCTGACCATGTCGGGATCGTCGAGGTCCCGGTGCTTGCCTTCCATGATCGACTCGATGCGGTCCGGGACCTGGGCGGCGACCATGATCCACGCGTCGCGCTCCAGCTCGATGTACCGCTCGTCGACGCCGAGTGCACGGACCCGGTCCAGGTAGCTCACCACGCTCGCCGGCAGCGCCAGGTGCTCACCCGCAGCGAGCCGAGCGAGCCGGCCGCGAGTGCGCTGCAGCCGCCGGGTCTCGGCACGCAGCTTCGCGTCGATGTCCCGCACGCCGTGTGCGAACTCCTCCGGGCTCGCATCCAGGAGCTCCTGCACCCGAGCGAGTGGCACTCCGGCCTCGGCCAAGGTGTGGATCCGGATCAACCGCACCACCGCTGCGGCGTCGTAGGCGCGGTAGCCCGAGTGGTCACGCTCGGGCTCAGGCAGCAACCCGATCCGGTGGTAGTGGCGCACCGCAGCCACGGTGACCCCGGCGTGGGCCGCGAGCCGGCTGATCGTCAGCATGGCGACCAGCGTGCCTCACGTGACCTTCCGACGATAGGTCACCATCGCCAGCACGTACGCGATCACCAGGATGCCGAGACACCAGGCCAGCGCGCCCCAGATGCCCGCACCGACCGGTGACCCGGCGAGCAGGTTGCGGATCGCGTCGACGATGAACGTGGCGGGCTGGTGCTCGGCGAACCAGCGCAGCGGACCCGGCATCGTCTCGGTGGGGACGAACGCCGAGCTGACGAACGGCAGGAAGATCAGCGGGTACGAGAACGCGCTCGCCCCGTCCACGGAGCGGGCGCTCAGGCCCGGGATCACGGCGATCCACGTGAGAGCCAGGGTGAACAACGCGAGGATCCCCACCACGGCGAGCCACGCCGTCGGCCCGGCCTGCGCGCGGAACCCCAGGAGGAAGGCGACGCCGACCACGATGGCGAGAGAGACGAGGTTGGCCACGAGCGAGGTGATCACGTGCGCCCACAGCACCGACGACCGCGCGATCGGCATCGACCGGAACCGTTCCACGAGGCCGCCGGTCATGTCGGTGTGCAGCCGCAGCGCGGTGTAGGCGATGCCCGAGGCGATCGTGATGAGCAGGATGCCGGGCAGCAGGTAGTCGACGTACGAGCTCGATCCGACGTCGATCGCGCCGCCGAACACGTACACGAACAGCAGCATCATCGCGATCGGCATGACCGCGGTGGTGATGATCGTGTCGGGACTGCGGGCGATGTGGCGCAGCGAGCGGCCGGTGAGAATGGCGGTGTCGCCGAGAACGTGCGTGGTCATGGTGCTCCCTGGCTGTCGGTGCCGACGAGGCTGAGGAACACGTCCTCGAGGGTCGGCTGCTTCTCGACGTACTCCACCGTGGCGGGCGGGAGCAGCCGCTTGAGGTCTTCGAGCGTGCCGTCCACCAGGATCCGCCCGTGGTGCAGGATCGCGATGCGGTCGGCGAGGCGTTCGGCCTCGTCGAGGTACTGCGTGGTGAGCAGCACGGTCGTGCCACCCGAGGCGAGCTGCTCGATCGCCCGCCACACCTCGATGCGGCGCTCCGGGTCGAGCCCGGTGGTCGGCTCGTCCAGGAAGATCACCGGCGGGTCACCGATGAGGCTCATCGCGATGTCCAGGCGGCGGCGCATGCCGCCGGAGTACGTGGCCACCTTGCGGTTGCCCGCGTCGGTCAGAGCGAACCGGGTGAGCAGGTCCTCGGCTACCCGGGTGGGCTCGCTCAGGTGGCGCAACCGGGCCACGAGCACGAGGTTCTCGCGCCCGGTGAGGATCCCGTCGACCGCGGCGAACTGCCCGGTGAGGCTGATCGACTCGCGGACACGGCGGGCCTCGGTGGCGACGTCGAAGCCGTGGACCGACGCGGCTCCCGCATCGGGCTTCAGCAGCGTGGACAGGATCTTCACCAGCGTGGTCTTCCCGGCGCCGTTGGACCCGAGGAGAGCCACGATGCTGCCCCGCTCGACCTCGAGATCCACGCCTTGCAGCACCGCGAGGTCGCCGAACGACTTCTCGAGGTTGCGCACGCTGATCGCCGGCGCTCCGGCCTGGTGTGCGTTCATGCCGGCCAGGATGCAGGGTTGATGCAGGATCAAGGTCAAGCCCGGGCTTCGGGCTCGCGGCGACCGGCGTGGAGTGGAGTGGGCCCCGTGGGGCTCGAACCCACAACCTACGGATTAAAAGTCCGCAGCTCTACCGATTGAGCTAGAGGCCCCGGTGGTGTGCAGCGGTCAGGATATCGGTCACGCCAGCTGGACCGGGTGCGTGTGGTCGTCCTCGGGCAGGTCGCCGTCGATCGTGGCGGTCACGGATTGCGGGCCCATGAGGATGCCCGATCCGTAGCTGGACAGGAACGCGGTGTCGGCGGCGTCGCGGCCGGTAGCGATGCGCAGGAGCGCGGGGCGGGGGGCGAGCCGGGTGCCGTCGACCACGTACCAGCGGCCGTCCACCCACGCCTCGGTGACCGCGTGGAAGTCCATCGGGCTCAGCCCCGGCGCGTACACCGCGACCAGGCGCGCGGGCACGTCGAGTCCGCGCAGCATCGAGGTGGTCAGGTGCGCGAAGTCGCGGCACACGCCTGCCCCGGCGAGGAACGTCTCGACCGAGCCGTCGGTGAACCTGCTCGAGCCGGGCACGTAGCGCAGGTGCTCGTGCACGAAGCCCGACACCGCGTTCACCAGCTCCATGCCGCGCGTGGAGCCGAACTCCCGCCGCGCCACCGGAAGCATCCTGTCCGACTCGGCATACCTGCTCGGCCGCAGGTAGATGTCCCGGTCGTCAGGGTTGTCAGGCGCGCTCGTGCGCAGATCGTCGTCCGAGGTCACGGTCGCGTCGTACCGCACCCGCACCTTGCCGCCCCAGGGGGTCGACGGCGGGAAGTCGATCGTGTGCATCACCCCGCCATGGGCGGTGGGGATCTCGACCAGGGTCAGCGCGTCCTCGTCCAGCGTCACCGCGAACGTCTCGTCGATCTCCAGCCCGGGCACGCGCGCGACCGCCATCTGCATCACCACCCGCGTGGCCCCCGCGATCGTGGTGAACGAGACGTCCGCGCTCACGGTGCGTCGCATGCGCGATCCTCCTCCACTCGGCCGTGTGCCGCCCCGAGGATAAGCCCGCTCACGCCCCGAAGACCCGCTCCGTGTACGCGTTCGTGAACACCCGATCGGGGTCGACGGCGTCACGCACCTCGAGCGCGTCGTCGAACCTGGGGTAGAGGGCGCGGAGCTGCTCGGCCCGGAGCCGGTGCAGCTTGCCCCAGTGCGGGCGTCCGGCGTGCTCGGCCATCATCGCCTCGACGGCCCGGAAGTAGCGGGCGTACGGCAGGCGCCGTGCCTGGTGCACCGCGATGTAGGCGGTGGGGCGGCGGTATGCGGTGGAGAGCCACACGTCATCGGCCGCAGCGAACCGCACCTCGATCGGGAACGGCACGTTCTCACCGGTGCGCCGCAGCCAGGCATCGATCTCATGCAGCAGCGGGACCACTGCCTCACGCGGTACGGCGTACTCCATCTCCCGGAATCGGACCCGCCGGCGGGCGGTGAACACCTCGTGGCTCGGTCCCCGGAAGCGGCGCTCGGTCAGCGCCCGCGCGGCGAACCGGTTGACCGCCGGCGTGAGTGCGCCGACGCTCGAGCACAGCTCGGTGGTCAGCGTCAGGCCTCCGTTGGAGAGCAGCTCGTCGTCGATCAGCCGCCGCACCGGGTGCAGCGGGGCCGCACCCGTGCCCTGCCGGTCGTTGACCTTCAGCTGCACCACCTCGCTGTGGGGCCACCAGTAGAACTCGACGTGATCATGGGAGCCGACCAGACCGCCGTCGTCCGTCACCGACTCGAGCACCTGCTCGAGAGGCACCGGGACCTCGTGGGCCTCGAGCTCGAAGGCCCGCACCACGCGGAGCGTGACCGCGGTGAGGACACCCGCGGCCCCCACCCCGAGCCGCGCGAGCTCGAACAGCCCCGGCCGCTCGTGCGGGCTTGTCTCGACGATCGCGCCGTCGGCGGTCACGAGCCGCACGGCCCGCACCTGGGTGGCAAAGCCGCCGAAGCGGGCGCCGGTGCCGTGCGTGCCGGTCGAGATGGCGCCGGCGATCGACTGCTGGTCGATGTCGCCCATGTTCTCCAGCGCCAGACCGCGCGAGGCGAGGTCGCGGCAGAGCCGGTGCAGCCGGATGCCGGCGCCCACGCGGACCTCCCGCGAGCCGTCCGCGCCCGCCGGACCCACGTGCTCGATCCGGTTCATGGCATCGAGGCTGAGCATCACGCCGTCGGTCGCCGCGCAGTCGGTGAACGAGTGCCCGGCGCCGACCACGCGCACGCGCGTGCCGCGCGATGCCGCCCATCGGACCACGGCAGCGACCTCCGCGTCGTTGCTCGGGCGCTCGATCACCTCGGGGCTCGCGCTCGCGGTCCGAGCCCAGTTCCGCCACACCATGACCTGATCCTGCCCCCTGTCGAAGTTCGCAGAAAATTGACAGGGTGGCGATGTCGATCGACGCCCTCGCCGCTCGACGGTCTTGTAGGAAGGCGCACACGGCGCCTCCACAACCAAGGAGCACCACGATGAAGTACATGCTGATCATGCGATCCACGGCAGCGGCGG